>DATFRE010000111.1:0-2002 GCA_035263545.1 Dongiaceae bacterium | reverse complement strand
TATGCGGCGGCAGCAGGCCGTGGAGATCGAAGGCGTCGCGCTCCTCCTCGGAGAAGGCCGTCCCCTTGTTCAGCATGGGCTGGTTGAGAAGATCGAAGCCGGTGAGGCCGATCTCGAGCGGATCCGTGTCCCGCGCCATGTGCTGCCCTCGCGATGCGTCCTGCGGCCGGAGAATACACTGACCCGCCGCGGCTTGCCCATCACGCCGCAGCCATTGTCATGGTTCTTCGGGCGGGGGCACGGCGCCGGTGCGTTCTGTGATCAGGCGGTAGTGCTCGGGCCGGCGATGGGCCGCGAAGTTGAAGATGTCGGCGCGATAGGGCTTGGCGAAGTCGAGGTCGCATTTGCGGATCACCAGCTCGTCCCCCATGGTGGCGGATTGGGCCACGATCTCGCCGGAGGGGGCGATGATGCAGGTCTGGCCGATCATGTTGAAGCCCTCCTCGGCCCCGGCCTTGGCCACGCCCACGACCCAGGTCGCGTTTTGATAGGCGCCCGCCTGCATCACCAGGTGATTGTGGAAGGGCTCCAGCGCATCGAGCTCATAGGGATCGCCGAGGCCGACCGGCGAGTTGTAGCCGAGCAGCACCATCTCCACGCCCTGCAACCCCATCACGCGATAGGTCTCGGGCCAGCGCCGGTCGTTGCAGATGCACATGCCGAGGATGCCACCGAAGGCGCGCCAGACCGGGAAGCCCAGATCGCCGACCTCGAAGAAGCGCTTCTCCAGATGCTGCCCCGGCCGGTCCAGCACATCGGCATGGCCGGGCAGGTGGACCTTGCGGTACTTGCCGATGATGCGGCCGGTCTTGTCCACCAGCACCGAGCTGTTGAAGCGCCGCTTGCGGTTGCCCTCGATCACCAGCTCGGCATAGCCGAGCGAGAATCCGATGCCGAGCCGCGCCGCCTCCTCGAACAGCGGCCTCGTCTCGGGCCCGGGCATCTCGGTCTCGTAGAAGGAATCGATCTCGGCCTCGTCCTCCAGCGCCCAGCGGGGGAAGAAGGTAGTCAGCGCCAGCTCGGGATAGGCGACGAGATCGCAGCGGAAGCCATGGGCCTCGCGCATCAGCGCAAGCAGGCGCTTCACGACCTGGGCCCGGCTCTCGCTGCGGGCGATGGGGCCGAGCTGGGCGGCGCCGATGACGACGGTACGGGGCATTGAAAACGCTCCTCCGAGGACAGTTCTAGAGGTCCAGGCGCGAATCCTAGGGTCCAGCACCGGCGGCAGCAAATACTTGGTCCGGCCGGTGCTGGCGCAGTCGGAACCGCCCGGCCATAATCCCCGGACAGGGGGGGATAGCAGCCATGAAGGTCGGAATCATCGGTGTCGGCGCAGTCGGGGCCGCCACGGCCATGGCGGTGGCGCTCCGGGCCCGGGCGCGCGAGATGGTGCTGATCGATCGCGACGCAGCAAGGGCCAAGGCCGTCGCCACCGACATGCATTACGGCGAGCCGCTCTCGGCCCTGCTCGACATCCGCGATGGCGGCTATGACGATCTCGCCGATGCCGGCGTCGTCGTCGTCACCGCCGGGGTGAACGAGAAGGCGGGCGGGGCGACCGACCGCAAGGATCCCGCAGGGCGCCTGCGCCTTCTGGATGCCAATGTGAAGGTCTTCGAGGATATCGTGCCGCGGATCGTGAAGGTGGCGCCCGCCGCACCCATCCTAGTGGTGACCGATCCGCCGGAGCCGCTGATCGATGTTGCCCGCCATCTCGCCGGCCATGACCGCGTGCTCGGTACCAGCACCTATCTCGATTCCTTGCGCTTCCGCGTCCATCTGGCGGCGCGCTTCGCCGTCAGCCCCTCCTGCGTCGAGGCCAATGTCGTGGGCGAGCACGGCACCTCCAGCGTCTTCCTCTGGTCCTCGGCCAGGATCGGCGGCGAGCGCGTCACCGAAGCGCTGGCCAGGCGCAAGATCGCCTTCGGCGATTTCCGCCGGGAGCTCGAGCAGGAGGTACGCTACGCCAATATCACGATCATCGAAGGCATCGGCGCCAGCC
>DATFRE010000110.1:0-26581 GCA_035263545.1 Dongiaceae bacterium | reverse complement strand
TGCACATGCAAACCGAAGAGGAGCATTTGTTCCCTCGCGCGCAGGCGGTCCTTACGGAGGAAGATTGGGCCGAGATAAAGAATAACATCGCAGCGACGGAGGATCGTGTCTTCGGGGAGAAGGTGGCGGACTCGTATCTCTATCTCCACGAGCGAATACTGCTGCTTCGTGGGTAATCCGCAATCTACCGGGAGGCACGCCCAAATACGGGCTCTTCACCGCCGTCAGTGCTGGGGAGCTAAATTAGCTGGCCACGTCGGTTTCACCGCCGCGGTCGTCGTCCCTGTGGGATAATGCCGGCGCGTTCAAAAGCTTCTATGCGCCGCTTCATTGGATCGGCGGCGTCCAAGAATGCCAGCTCATGGCGCAAGCTGCTGAAGCGCCGCTCCGTCCGGTCGTCAAATAGGGGATCCACCATCGCCGGGACCTCCTTGTCGAGCTTCGCCCAGTCTGTTTCGTCGAGAATGCGCTCGGCGGCCGGAAAAAAGCTCTCTTCCTCCCTACGGACGTGATCGCGCTGTGCGATTACGAAGGAGCGCAGCATACCAATGTAGCCCTGACGGACCATCGCCGGATCCTGCACGACTTGGAATGTTACCGCCGCGATGCGTCGCAGGGTCTCAGACTGCTCGCGATGCTCGGCCTCGAGCCCAGTGAAAGGCTCGGCGGCACGCGGATCTTTCGCCTGCAGGCGCATGAGAACGCAGTTCTCCAAGGGATGGTGGCGCAGGTCGGGATAGGTGAGGAAATACTCGATCGACCCCTGGACGATATCCAAATCAGGTCGGTCTCCCCGATCCATCACCGCAATCTGGCGGTCCAATATGGCGAGAATGCGCCACAGATTGGCGTGATCTTCATGCAGCCGCCGCAATATCTTCGACATGCTGGTACCCTCCCATCAGACATTGTACCGGAGGGTGAGCCGGCGCGATTTGATCTGACGCAATCAGCCGGGCTGACCATTGCGACCGAGGGGATCGTTTCCAAGCCGCCGAGCTCGTCCTGCCTTTCTGGCCGAGACGCTGCCTGGCAGAAGGTCAAAACACGGCTCAATCCAGGGATGGTGCCGGGCCCCCCGCCACCGCCTTTTTGCCGTAAGGCGGAACTCAGTTTGCTGGATTTCAGGCTAAGTCATTGATTTGGCTGAGTCCTTTAGGTGATTCGAGCTTCTATTACGGCCGTATGGGAGCGGTCCACCGTGGGTATTCTGGAAAAGAGCCCCTGCAAATAACGCTGGTTGCGCCCCCGCAACCATCCATTCCTCACCTCTCCTTCATCCCGCCGCCGGGAGTTTCCGCTTAGCGGCAAATCACCGCGACTTTGTCCCAAGGAAACCCATTATCGGCAGCATAAGCGCGAGCGATCGTCTCGGCTTCGTTGAATGTAGGCACGGACGTCTCTGTCAGCACCCGCGTCAGTTCCCCCACTGTCATCGAGACCGTGAGGAAGTATCCATCAATCACCCGATCGACCACGACCCGGATGCTGCAAGCATCTATCGGGACGTCCACGCCAGGGCTGTTCACAACCACCTGCGGTTCCGCGCATTTGCCATTGCTATTCGCGCTTATAGCTAACCCGGTGGACGAGCTTTCGTTGCCGGTCCCGACCTGGTGAGCCAAGATCTCGCGGACGAGCGGGTCATTGCTCCGGCGAGGCCGGGCGCCGATTGATGTGCACGGTGGCGGTCATCCCGGCCGCCAGAGTCACTCCCTTCGGTACCTCGTCGATATGGATGCGCACCGGGATCCGCTGGGCCAGGCGGACCCAGGTGAAAATCGGATTCACCGTCGCGACTCCTTGTCCGTTCGGTTGCGCGTTCGCGACGTTGATCGCGCGCGCAATACTGTCGACATGGCCGCGCAGGACCGGGTCATAGCCCATCAGCTTGATCTCGGCAGGATCGCCGACGCGGACCGGACCGAGAATGGTCTCCTCGAAATACCCGTCCACCCAGAATGAATCGGCGTTGACGAGTGAAATCTTGTTCTGCCCGACATTGGCATAGTCGCCGAGCTGCGCCAGAAGATTAGTCACATACCCGTTGACCGGGGAGACGATGCGCGTGCGCTCGAGATTCACCCGTGCTTGATCGAGCTGCGCGTTGGCTTGGGCGATCATCGCCTCGGCGCTGCTGCGCTGTGCCTGGAGTGCATCTATCTGGCGCTGGGCGACCGCGAGCGCTGCCTGAGTATTCTTCAGTCCTGCCCGATCCTCCCGCAAGGTCGAGGCGCTTTCCTGCTCCAGCTGTACGGTTCCGAACTGTTCGTGCGCCAGATGCTGGTAGCGCTGTGCCTGCTGTTTGCCATAGGTCAGTGCTGCCTGCGACTGCTCCACCTGGGCCTCGCTCGCGGTAATCTGCGCCTGCTGTACGTTGATCTGCGCGTCGATGTTAGCGGCACTGGCTTGCGCCTGGCTGAGCGCGGCCTCGGCTTGGCGGACCGCGATTTTATAGTTCGTGGGATCGATCAGCATCAGCAGTTCGCCCTTGTGAACCAGCTGGTTGTCCACCACCGGCAGTTCGACGATGCGCCCCTCGACCTCCGGCGCCATGGTTACGATATAGGCGCGCACCGTGCCGTCGCGCGTCCATGGCGCCGCCATATAGACATCCCACATCGCCCAGCCGAGCCATAGTGCAAGGGCGACCGCAACGATCGTGATTAGCAGCGGCAGAATGCGGCGCCGGGGCGGCGCGGAGCCCACCGGATCCGGAAACTTGGCGACCCCGCCAGGGGGCTTCGTCTTCTGGGGTTGTGATCTGGCTTCGATCTCGGACATGGCCTACTTGTCAGCGTGCGGCGAGGAGCACGATCGAGGACAGCACGATCATGTAGATCGCCGCCGTGAACAGCACCGGATGCCAGACATGACGCAACAGGCCGAAACGGTCGGCGATCCGGCGCAATCCGACCACCAGCACCCAGGCGGCGACCATCATGACGGAGATCGGCGCGACATAGACTCCGAACAGGTTGACCTCGACAAGGCTCATGCCCGCGCTCCACCGTCGAAATAAGCGGCATGCTGAGCAAGCATTTCGGATACTACTAGAATACGGCCCCGCGCCCGCAAGATGGTTTGCCTCACCGGCTCGGTGCCCGACTGGGCGGCGAGCGCCTCGTCCAGGCCATTGAGCCTCGACGAGGCAAGCGCGCTCTTGCCTTGCGCGATGGCCGCGAGCGCTGATTCGAACTCGGCGCCGAGGCCGAGCCCGCGAGCGACGGGGCGCAGCCGAATGATCTCAGTTCCCATGGACAACGCCGCCAGCAACTGGGCACGCTGCAGCGGGCTTGCCTCTTCCGGCATGGCCGTGAGCCGGCCGCGGATATGGCCGGCCCAATCATCGAGCCTGCGCCCCAAGGCGAGCCGGCGCAAATCGCGCAATGTCAGCCACAGGAGCCGCCGTGCCCGGAATGCGGGTGAAAGCGGTGGCAGCATGCGAAAGGACAAGGCCCCGGCACCGATTCCGACGATGATCGCCGAGGCCTGGTTGTAAAAGGCGACGGTATCGTAGTTCATCGGATTGGCCGGCCCGAGGATCGGGATAAAGTTTACGCACATCGCGGTGAACATTGCCATCCGCCATGGCTGCGCCGCGAGGGCACCGGCAGGGACGAGGCAAAGACCTATGGCGATGGCGAAAACGGTAAAGGTCTGTTTGTGCAGAGCTGGCAGGAGCGCGAAACCGATGATCGCTGCGAATGCGGCAGCGAGAAGGGTACCTACCGTGAATTCTATGACGATGGCGTAGGCCAGATCGGCGCGTGGCGCGAACAGAATGACGGCGATGGAAGCGAAGGTGATGGCCCCCGTGCCGTTCGGCCAGGCGGTTATGATCCAGAACAGCACGACGGCGCCGATGGTGACCAAGGCACGCCCGGCATTGACCAGGGCGGGCAAGAAATCGGGAATGCGCAGGCGATTGCTGCCGGCACTGCTCGCGGCGGGCCGCGCGGAGTCCGCATTCAGCAAGGCCAAGGCATCGAGTGCGTCCGACATCCCCGCCAGGATCTCCGCGGAGGTATCTGCCAGAAGGCGCATCGTGGGCGTATCCACCGGCAACGCGATCAGTTCACGGGTGGACACCTCGCACATCCGGCAAAGCTTGATCGGATCGGCCATCCAGCGGGCTTGATCAGGCTGTTCCGGCGGTGACAGCAGCGCTCGCGGAAAGTGCTGAAGGACAGCGGCCGCCGCGGCTCGAGCCTCATCATAGGACAGTCGGGCAAGGTGAATAGCCGCCGCGCGCCAGGCGGCGAGCGCAGTGAACAGCCCGTCCACAGCTCTCTGCAGGACCGGGGAGTGATACCGGATCTCAGAAGATTCCCCGAGCGTCTGGTCGATGACCGGGTCCAAGGCAACGACCTGCCGGAGCAATTCGCGCCGCAGTGCCTGCTTGTCGGCGAGCCTTGGCCCCGCCTTGGCCAATGCATCGGAGAAATTGGCCATGATTCCCGCCGACACGCCTGCGAGAAGGGTGGCAAGACGGCGCCGCGCCCCGCCCAGATCGGTCCCGGCAAGTACGACTCCCGCCGAGACGATGCCGATGCAGATCTCGCTGACCCGGGTGACCGCCAGCATGAAGGCTTCTCCGTTCAAGCCGCCCGTGGCACCGAGCTGATCGCCGGCGATGATCGCTGCCGTATAGCCGGCCAGAGCCGCCGCATAGGAGGCAAAGTTGCGCAAAAGTGTGGCGACAAAGCCGCAGGCCGCCTGCCACAAGATCAGGGCAACGAGAAAAAGGCCACGGTCTTGGGGAAAGCAGGCGGTCAGCACGACGATTACAACGGCGCCGATGACCGTGCCGATCATGCGATACCAGCCCTTGCGCAGTGAGGCGCCGAGCTGCGGTTGACAGACGATTGCTGCCGAGGTGCCGGCCCAGAACGCATTGTCGAGCTCGAGCCAGAACGCGACATAGAGCGCCAGACAGACCGACGCCCATAGTCTCAGCCCAAAGAGCAAGGCCGGCCACGCCGCTCGCAACGCCCGTTCGAGCCGTGCCGTGTCGAGGGTCGCAATCGGTCGCAGGAGCAGATCGGGGGCGAAGCGTGCGCCTTTATGCTCGGTCCCTTGTCGCACGAGACCTCAAGCGGCCGAGCGGGGCAGCCCGGTGATCATGGGCGTGCCGGTTTCGCCAACCAGAGCGATCGATCGATGCTCCAGCGCCCATACAGCGATCTCGTTGTTGTGGTCGGACCAGATGCCGGGCTTGCTCTTCGCGTAGGTCAGGAATCGGTCAAGCACGCGGTGTGCTCCTGAGAATAGATCCCGGGATAGTGTATCCCTTTGACCGCGAAGCCGTAAGTAAGGGACGCCGACGCCCGGCCGGCACCTCGGAGAGCTCAGCCGAAAAAAGATAGGCCGTGGCTGCCCGCGACGGCGCCCAGCAGGGTGATCAGGCTGAGGAGCAGGAGCACCCAATGCAGGCGCTGGATGAGCGCGAAGCTCTGCTCCGGAGCCTGGCGCGCCCGAACCTCGAACCAGCGATCCAGGAACAGCGGTTCGGCGATGAACAGCATGAAGCTGAACAGCAGCCAGAGCACCACCATGGCATCGAGCCACCAATAGCGGAGCGTCAGGAAGCTCGACCACAGGTCGAGCCGAGCAACCATGTAGAATCCGGTTGCGCCGGCCAGCAGCGTCGTCGCGCGCGCCTGCCAGGCGAAACGCCGCTCCACCGACGCGAAGAGGGCCTGGCGCTCCGCGGCGCCCTTGAGGCGGCGGATCGCGGGCAGCAGGACGGTCGTCACCATGGCGACGCCACCGATCCAGACCACGATGGCGGCCACATGAAGCGCCCGGGCGACGGCGAGATCATCCATGGGCAGCGCGCAGGGGCCTCTCGTTCTGCGACTCGTCGATCAGCGGATCGGGCCGGCATTGTGCCGCCAGGCGCGCGGGATCCTGGATGATGATGATCTCGTCACGCACCTCGATGCCGGCATCCTGCAGGGCCGAAAGCGCCCGCGAGAAGCTCTCCCGGGTCATGCCGAGCTCCGAGGCGATGAGGCTCTTGCCATAAGGCAGGAGCACGCGGTCGGGCGTTCCCTGGCGCCGGGACAGAGCCAAGAGATAGCAGCCCACCCGCTCGGTCGCGGAGCGGAGCTTCAGGTTCTTGATCTGGCGCACCATGCGGCGGAACTGGCCGGCGAGGCCGGCGATAAGAGACTGCGCCAGCTCGGCATTCCCGGCGACGGCGGTGCGGAATGCGCCAGCAGGGATCAGGAGGAGGCGCGAGGGCTCCGGCACCCGTGCCTCCATCAGATAGGGAAGGCCCGTCACCACCGCTGCGGGAATGACGAGATCAGGGGCGGCTACGGTTTCGATCAGCACCTCCCGTCCTTCGCCCGAGCGGCCGAACAGATGGACTGACCCGGCGAGGACGATGTGCTGGAATTTGGGCAGCTCACCCTGCTCGAAGAGGATCGTTCCCGGGGCGACGCCATGAAGCACGGCGTTGCCGAGCAGCGCCTCCCGGATTTCGGGCGACAGGCCTCGGAAGAGGGGCAGGTCTTCCGCCACCCCGATACTGAGCGCCATGTCGTTCACTGGGATCTCCTCCTCGTAACGATGCCTTCATTCAATGAGGTCATTGTATGTGATAAAAGTCACGACTATCGTTGATTTAGATCAATGCCTTCCCATGCCGTCCCCGCGTAGCGTGCCATTATTGGACGAACTGAAGGGACGCCGAAGATGCAACAGGCAACGAATCCGGCCTCCGGGGCGATGAGGTCCGGTCAGATCCTGGGGGTCAGCACCGTCGCTTTCACGGTGTGCTTTGCCGTCTGGTCGATCTTTTCGATCATCGGCATCGGCATCAAGCAACAGCTTGGCCTCGATGACACGGAGTTCGGGCTTCTCATCGGCACGCCCATTCTGAGCGGCTCCCTGATCCGCCTGGCGCTCGGCGTTTGGACCGACCGCCTCGGCGGCCGGGTCGTGTTCCCGCTGGTGATGCTGGCGGCCGCAGTGGCGACCTTTCTGCTCTCCTATGCCACCACCTACCCGATGATGCTTCTTGCCGCGCTCGGCGTCGGCATCGCGGGCGGCTCCTTCGCCGTGGGCATCGCCTATGTATCGCGCTGGTATCCGCGGGAGCGGCAGGGCACCGCGCTCGGCATCTTCGGTATGGGCAATGTCGGCGCCGCGGTGACAAAGCTGCTGGCACCCCTGGTCATGGTCGCCTTCGGCTGGACGACCGTCGCCCAGGTCTGGGCGGCCGCTCTGGTGGTCATGGCCGTCGTCTTCTGGTTTACGACCAGCGATGACCCGGTGCTGCGCGCCCGGCGCGCGGGTGCGGCGAAGCCACTGACACTGGCCGAGCAGCTGGCACCCTTGGCCGATACCAGGGTCTGGCGCTTCTCGCTCTACTACTTCTTCGTCTTCGGCGGCTTCGTTGCGCTGGCGCTCTGGCTGCCGCATTTCTATGTCGGCGCCTATCACCTCGACGTGGCGACCGCGGGCCTTCTCGGCGCCGCCTATTCGATCCCCGGCAGCCTGTTCCGGGTCTATGGCGGTGTGCTGTCGGACCGGCTGGGTGCACGCCGGATCATGTACTGGGCCTTCGGAGCCGGCGTCGTCTGCACCTTCCTGCTGTCCTATCCCGCGACCGACTACATCGTGCATGGCGTCAAGGGCGACATCCACTTCAGCTTCGCCCTCGGCATCGTGCCCTTTACCGCGATCGCCTTCGTCCTCGGCTTCTTCATGGCCATCGGCAAGGCCGCGGTCTATCGCCACATCCCCGTCTACTATCCCAATCATGTCGGGCCCGTCGGCGGGACCGTGGGCATGATCGGCGGGCTGGGCGGCTTCGTGCTTCCCATCGCCTTCGGCCTGATGAACGACCTGACGGGCCTCTGGACCAGCTGCTTCATGCTGCTGTTCCTGATCGCGGCCGTGAACCTCGCCTGGATGCATGGCGCCATCCTACGCATGGAGCGGGTGGCGACGGCGGACCGTCGCTTCCTGCCCGAATTGCAGCCGCAGGGCGCGATGCTGACGGAGTGGAACCCGGAGGACGATGGCTTCTGGGCGCGGACGGGCCGCAAGATCGCCGCGCGCAATCTGTGGATCTCGATCCCCGCGCTGCTGCTCGCCTTCGCGGTTTGGATGGTGTGGTCCGTGGTGGTGGTGAACCTGCCGGCCATCGGCTTCAAGTTCACGCCCGACGAGCTCTTCTGGCTGGCGGCGCTACCTGGCCTCTCGGGCGCGGTCCTGCGCGGCTTCTTCGCCTTCATGGTGCCGATCTTCGGCGGGCGGACCTGGACGACCTTCTCCACCGCTTCGCTCCTGGTGCCGGCGGTGGGGATCGGGCTTGCGGTTCAGAATCCGGCCACGCCCTATCCGGTGTTCCTGATCCTGGCTCTGCTCTGCGGCCTCGGCGGCGGCAATTTCGCCTCCTCCATGGCGAATATCAGCTTCTTCTATCCGCAAAGCGGAAAGGGCCAGGCGCTCGCCCTCAATGCCGGCCTCGGCAATCTCGGGGTCTCGGTGGTCCAGTTCCTGGTGCCCCTGGTCATCACCATCGGCATTTTCGGTGCCTGGGGTGGCCAGCCCCAGACCGCCGCCGCGGCGGGCGGCGCCAAGCAGATCTGGTTGCAGAATGCGGGCTTCGTCTGGGTGCCCCTCATCCTCGCCGCGACGATCGCCGCCTGGTTCGGGATGAACGACATCGCCTCGGCGAAGGCTTCCTTCGCCGCCCAGGCGGCCATCTTCCGGCGCAAGCACACCTGGATCCTCTGCTGGCTCTATACCGGCACCTTCGGATCGTTCATCGGCTATTCCGCGGGCTTCCCGCTTCTGACCAAGGTCCTCTTCCCGGCGATGAACCCGGTGGCCTTCGCTTTCCTGGGTCCGCTCGTCGGGGCGGCGAGCCGCTCCCTCACCGGATGGATGGCCGATCGCTGGGGAGGTGCGCGGGTCACCATCTGGGTCTTCCTCGCCATGATGGCCGCGGTCGCCGGCGTCCTCTTCTTCGTCGCCATCAAGGACCAGCCCGGCGCCTTCTGGGGCTTCCTCGGCATGTTCATGCTGCTCTTCGCGGCGAGCGGGGTGGGCAATGCCTCGACCTTCCAGATGATCCCGGCGATTTTCCGCGTGCTCCTTTCCGGCGAGGCGGCCGGCAAGGGGCCTGATGCGGCCGCCGCGGCCCAGCGCGATGCCGCGACGGAAGGTGCGGCTGCGATCGGCTTCACCTCGGCGGTCGCCGCCATCGGCGCCTTCTTCATCCCCAAGAGCTTCGGCAGCTCCATCGCGGCGACCGGAGGGCCGACGGCGGCGCTGGTCGGATTCATCGTCTTCTATCTGAGCTGCCTGGCGCTCACCTGGTGGTACTACACGCGGCGCGGGGCCGAGTTGCGTCTCGGCGCCGCTCCCCCATCTCGCGGTGGCGAGATCGCCGCCGCCACTCGCTGACAGGATCGGATCATGAGTCATTTCCTCGATCGGCTCACCTTCTTCCGCAAGAATGTCGGAACCTTCTCCGGCGGCCACGGCGTGGTCACCAACGAGGACCGGACCTGGGAGGAGAGTTATCGTCAGCGCTGGCAGCACGACAAGATCGTGCGCTCGACCCATGGCGTGAACTGCACCGGCTCCTGCAGCTGGAAGATCTACGTCAAGGGCGGCATTGTCACCTGGGAAACCCAGCAGACCGACTATCCCCGCACGCGGCCGGAGATGCCGAACCACGAGCCGCGCGGCTGCGCCCGCGGCGCCAGCTACTCCTGGTATCTCTACAGCGCCAACCGCGTGAAATATCCGCTGATTCGGCGCCGGCTGGTCGAACTCTGGCGCGCCGAGCGCAAGACAAAGGGTCCGGTCGAGGCCTGGGCCGCCATCGTCGAGGATCCCGCCAAGGCAGCGAGCTACAAGAAGATTCGCGGCCTCGGTGGCTTCGTGCGCGCGAAGTGGGAGGAGGTCGAGGAGATCATCGCCGCGGCGAATGTCCACACCATCAAACGCTACGGGCCCGACCGTATCGCCGGCTTCTCGCCGATCCCGGCCATGTCGATGGTCTCCTACGCCGCGGGCAGCCGCTATCTGTCGCTGATCGGCGGCGTTTGCATGAGCTTCTATGACTGGTACTGCGACCTGCCGCCGTCATCGCCGCAGACGTGGGGCGAGCAGACCGACGTGCCGGAGAGCGCGGACTGGTACAATTCGACCTTCCTCATCCTCTGGGGCTCCAACGTCCCGCAGACCCGTACCCCCGACGCTCATTTCTATACGGAAGTCCGCTACAAGGGCGCCAAGTCGGTTGTCATCACGCCGGACTATAGCGAGGCCGCCAAGTTCGCCGACCTCTGGCTGCATCCCAAGCAGGGCACGGACGCCGCCCTCGCGATGGCTATGGGCCATGTCATCCTGAAGGAGTTCCACCTCGCCGGGCGCAGCGCCTATTTCGAGGATTATTGCCGGCGCCTCACCGACATGCCCCTGCTTGTGATGCTCGAGAAGCGCGGCGAGGCCTATGTCCCCGGCCGCTTCTTGCGTGCCGACGACATCGAGGGCGGGCTCGGCGAGGCCAACAATCCGGCCTGGAAGACCCTCGCCTTCGACCGCAAGGACGGCAAGCTCGTCCTGCCCCCCGGCTCCATCGGCTTTCGCTGGGGCGAGAGCGGCAAATGGAATCTGGAGGAGACCGACGCACGCGAGGGCAAGGCGGCCGAGTTGCAGCTGAGCCTGATGGAGACCCGCGAGGACGTGCTGCCGGTCGCCTTCCCATATTTCGGCGGCAAGGCGCCGGCCTCGTTCCAAACGACGGATCACGAGGAGATCATCGAGCGCCGCCTGCCGGTGCGCCGCGTCAAGACCAAGGCGGGCGAGGTCGCCGTGGCCACGGTCTTCGATCTCCTCATCGCGAACTACGGAATCGATCGCGGTCTCGGCGGCGGGAATGTCGCCGCGAGCTATGACGACGACCAGCCCTACACCCCGGCCTGGGCCGAGGCGGTCACCGGCGTCAAGCGCGCGCACATCATCGAGGTCGCCCGGGCCTTCGCGGAGAACGCC
Organism: Dongiaceae bacterium; assembly: GCA_035263545.1. Lineage (GTDB taxonomy): Bacteria > Pseudomonadota > Alphaproteobacteria > Dongiales > Dongiaceae > DASXQK01. The sequence goes on along the minus strand of DATFRE010000110.1, from coordinate 15,553 downwards.
GACAAGACCCACGGCAAGTCCATGGTGATCCTCGGCGCCGGGCTCAATCACTGGTACCACATGGACATGATCTACCGGGGGATCATCAATCTCCTGGTGATGTGCGGCTGCATCGGCCAGTCGGGCGGCGGGTGGTCGCATTATGTCGGCCAGGAGAAGCTGCGGCCGCAGACCGGCTGGACGGCGCTTGCTTTCGCCCTCGACTGGAATCGGCCGCCGCGCCATATGAACTCCACCTCCTTCTTCTATGCCCATAGCTCCCAATGGCGCTACGAGAAGCTCGGCCTCACGGAGATTCTTTCGCCGCTGGCCGATCCGGCCGAGATGCCGGCAAGCCTCATCGACTGCAATGTGAAGGCCGAGCGGATGGGCTGGCTGCCCTCGGCCCCGCAGCTCGCAACGAACCCGCTGGGTATCGCCGCGGCGGCGGCTGCGGCCGGCAAGGAGGTGGGCGCCCATGTCGCCGACAGCGTGGCTTCGGGTGCGCTCAGCTTCGCCGCCGAGGATCCCGATGCGCCGGCGAACCATCCGCGCAACCACTTCGTCTGGCGCTCGAACCTGCTCGGCGCCTCGGGCAAGGGGCATGAGTATTTCCTGAAATATCTTCTGGGCACGGATCACGGCGTGCTGGGCAAGGATCTGGGCGAGGAGGGGACTGCGAAGCCCAAGGAGGTGCGCTGGCATGAGACGGCGCCGACCGGCAAGCTCGACCTGCTGGTGACCCTCGATTTCCGCATGTCGACGACCTGCGTCTATTCCGACATCGTGCTGCCGACGGCGACCTGGTACGAGAAGCACGACCTCAACACTTCGGACATGCATCCCTTCATCCATCCGCTCTCGGCGGCGGTCGATCCCGCCTGGGAGGCGCGCACGGATTGGGAGATCTACAAGGGCATCGGCCGCCGCTTCTCCGAGGTCGCCAAGGGCCATCTCGGGCGCGAGCGCGATGTCGTGCTGACGCCCATCCTCCACGACACGCCGGGTGAGCTCGCCCAGCCATTCGATGTGGCCGACTGGAAACGGGGCGATTGCCCGCCGATCCCGGGCAAGACCATGCCCGCGGTGACAGTGGTGGAGCGCGACTACCCCGAGACCTACGCCAAGTTCACCGCGCTCGGGCCGCTGATGGACAAGCTCGGCAATGGCGGCAAGGGCATCGGCTGGAGGACCGAGACGGAGGTCGATCTGCTGAGGGGTCTCAACGGTACCGTCACGACGCCGGGCGCTGCCGAGGGGCGGCCCCGGATCGAGAGCGACATCGATGCGGCCGAGGTCATCCTGGGCCTGGCACCGGAGACCAATGGCGAGGTCGCGGTCAAGGCCTGGTCGGCGCTCGGCAAGATCACCGGCCGCGAGCACGCCCATCTGGCCCTGCCGCGGGAGGACGACAAGATCCGCTTCCGCGACATCCAGGCCCAGCCGCGCAAGATCATCTCCTCTCCCACCTGGAGCGGGCTCGAGAGCGAGCATGTCAGCTACAACGCCGGCTATACCAACGTCCACGAGCTGATTCCCTGGCGCACGCTGACCGGCCGGCAGCAGTTCTACCAGGATCACAGATGGATGCGTGCCTTCGGCGAGGCGCTCACCGTCTACCGGCCGCCGATCGACACCAAGACCATCGCCCCGGTTCGCGACCGTCTCGCCGACGGGCGCAAGTCGGTGGTGCTGAACTTCATCACGCCCCATCAGAAATGGGGCATCCACAGCACCTATACGGACAATCTCCTGATGCTGACCCTGTCGCGGGGTGGCCCCATCGTCTGGATCAGCGAGACGGATGCGGTGGCCGCGGGCGTGGTGGACAATGACTGGATCGAGCTCTTCAACGCCAATGGCGCGCTGACCGCCCGCGCGGTGGTCAGCCAGCGCGTGCCGGCCGGCATGTGCATGATGTATCACGCCCAGGAGAAGATCGTGAACGTCCCGGGCAGCGAGATCACCGGCAAGCGCGGCGGCATCCACAACTCGGTGACACGGGTCTGCCCCAAGCCCACGCATATGATCGGCGGCTACGCCCAGCTTTCCTACGGCTTCAACTACTACGGCACGGTCGGCGCGAACCGCGACGAGTTCGTCGTCCTGCGCAAGATGGCGAAGGTCGACTGGCTCGACGGTCCGCGCCCGGTCGCGGCCGAGTGAGGAGACGGTCATGAAGATCCGCGCCCAGATCGCTATGGTGCTGAACCTCGACAAATGCATCGGCTGCCACACCTGCTCCGTCACCTGCAAGAACGTGTGGACGAGCCGCGATGGCGTCGAATACGCCTGGTTCAACAATGTCGAGACCAAGCCCGGCATTGGCTATCCCAAGGATTGGGAGAACCAGAAGAAGTGGAAGGGCGGCTGGGTCCGCCAGGCGAATGGCAAGCTCGTCCCCCGGCTCGGCGGCAGGTTCCGTGTGCTCGCCAAGATCTTCATGAATCCGGACCTGCCTGAGATCGACGACTACTACGAGCCCTTCACCTTCGATTACGGTCATCTCCAGACCGCGCCCGAGAGCCAGGCGGCGCCCACCGCGCGGCCCCGCTCCCTCGTCAGCGGCGAGCGCATGGAAAAGATCGAATGGGGGCCGAACTGGGAAGAGATCCTGGGCGGCGAGTTCTCCAAGCGCAGCCAGGATCAGAATTTCGAGGCCGTCGAGAAGGAGATCTACGGCCAGTTCGAGAACACCTTCATGATGTACCTGCCGCGGCTCTGCGAGCACTGCCTCAACCCGGCCTGCGTTGCCGCCTGCCCCTCCGGCTCTATCTATAAGCGCGAGGAGGACGGAATCGTCCTCATCGACCAGGACAAGTGCCGCGGCTGGCGCATGTGCGTCAGCGCCTGCCCCTACAAGAAGATCTATTACAACTGGCAAAGCGGTAAGGCGGAGAAATGCATCTTCTGCTATCCGCGCATCGAGGTCGGGCAGCCGACGGTCTGCTCGGAGACCTGCGTCGGGCGCATCCGCTATCTGGGCGTCATGCTCTATGACGCCGATCGCATCGAGCAGGCGGCGGCCACGCCCAGCGAGGCCGATCTTTATCAGGCCCAGCTCGACATCTTCCTCGATCCCAATGACCCGGCGATCGCGGCGCAGGCGCGCGCCGACGGGGTGCCCGAGGCTTGGCTTGTCGCGGCGCGCCAGTCGCCGGTCTACAAGATGGCCATCGATTGGAAGATCGCCTTTCCGCTGCATCCGGAATACCGGACCCTGCCGATGGTCTGGTACGTGCCGCCGCTTTCGCCGATCCAGGCCAAGGCGGAGGCGGGGCTGCTCGGCGCCCAGGGTGCAATCCCCGATGTCAGCTCCTTGCGCATTCCGCTGCGCTATCTCGCCAACCTCTTGACCGCCGGCGACGAACGGCCGGTGAAGCTGGCTCTGGAGCGCCTCCTCGCTATGCGCGCCTATATGCGGGCCCGCCATGTGGAGCGCGTGGAGGCGCCGGGGGTGCTGGCGCAGGTCGGCCTCACGCGGGCGCTTGTCGAGGACATGTACAAGATCCTGGCGATCGCCAATTACGAGGACCGCTTCGTGATCCCCACGACCCATCGCGAATATGCGGAGGATGCCTTCGATCTCAGGAACTCCTGCGGCTTCAGCTTCGGCAATGGCTGCTCTGGGGGAACTAGCAGTCCGGAGCTGTTCGGCCGGCCGAAGCATCGCCATGGTGTCAAGCAGCCGGTGGAGACCAACTGATGAAGACCTTCAAGGTACTCTCGCTGCTGCTCAGCTATCCCGAGGCGGAGCTGATCGCCCATGGCCCGGAACTGGCCGAGGTGCTGGAGCAGGAGGCGCTGCTCCCGGCCAATGCGCGCCGTGCCGTGTCGGGGTTCATCGGCGAGCTGATGCAGCTCGATCTGATGGACGCCCAGGAGCGCTATGTAGGGCTCTTCGACCGCAACCGCTCTCTCTCCTTGCATCTTTACGAGCATATCCACGGGGAATCGCGCGACCGGGGCCAGGCCATGGTCCAGCTCGCCGAGCTTTACCGGCTTCACGGGCTCGCCATCGGGGCTGCCGAGCTGCCGGACTATCTGCCGCTCTTCCTGGAGTTCCTCTCGCTGCTGCCGCTGCCCGCGGCCCGCTCTCTCCTGGGTGAGGCGGTCCATGTGGTGACGGCGCTTCGCGAGAGCCTGGCCGGGCGCGCCAGTTCCTATGCCGCGGTCATGGGCGCGGTCGAGAGCCTTGCGGCGAAGCCTGCCGACCGGGTCCGGATCGAGGAGGTGCTCGCCGTTCTGCCGCCCGAGGCGGACAGCCTCGAGGCGCTGGACCGCCAGTGGGAGGAGGAGGCGGTCCGCTTCGCGGCCGCCGAAGCGCCGGGATCTCAGCCTCGACCGGCCGGCCTGGGTTGCGGGAGGTGAGGCGATGATCGGTTATCTCAACCAGGCGCTGTTCGGCTTCTATCCTTACGTCGCGCTCAGCGTCTTTCTCCTCGGCAGCCTCGTGCGCTTCGATCGGGAGCAATATGGCTGGCGCTCCGGATCAAGCCAGCTGCTCAGGCGCCGGCTGCTGTTCATCGGCAGCAACTGCTTCCATATCGGCATTCTCGTCATCCTCGCCGGGCATTTCGTCGGCCTGCTGACGCCCCATGTGATCTATACCTCGCTCGGCCTCAGCGTGGAGGCCAAGCAGCTCATGGCCATGATCATCGGCGGGGTCTTCGGCCTCCTCTGCTTCGTGGGGCTCACCCTCCTGATCTACCGCCGGCTGGTGGATCCGCGCATCCGCGCCACCAGCAGCGCCATGGACATCGCGATCTTGCTGCTCATCTACGCCCAGCTCATCCTCGGTCTCGCCTCGATCTTCGTCTCCGCCCATCATCTCGACGGCTCGGAGATGCTGAAGCTGGCGGACTGGGCGCAGCGCATCGTCACCTTGCGCGGGGGCGCGGCCGATTCCCTTGCCGATGTGGATCATATCTTCAAGATCCACATCCTTCTCGGCATGACCATCTTCCTGCTCTTTCCTTTCTCGCGCCTCGTGCACATCTGGTCGGCGCCCATCGGCTATCTCGGGCGCTCCTATCAGGTCGTGCGCCGGCGGGGCGGCTCCTCGGCGATGAGGGGTCGTTGATGGACGCTGTCATCGTGAACGGCGCGGAGATCCCCGCCCGTGCCATCGCTGCCGAGATGCAGTATCACCCGGCTTCGAGCCAGGAGGAGGCTTGGCGCCAGGCGGCGACCGCATTGGTCGTCCGCGAGCTCCTGCTGCAGGAAGCGGCGCGGCTCGGCCTGACGCCGGCCGCAGATGACGGTGCGACGGGAGCGGGGGAAGCGGAGGAGGCCCTGATCAGCAGCCTGCTGGCCCGGGAGGTGACCACGCCCGAGGCGGATGAGGAAACCTGCCGGCGCTACTGGGCGGCCAACAGGGGTAAGTTCCGCTCGCCGGATGTCTATGAGGCGGCTCACATCCTTTTCGCCGCGGCGCCAGACGATGAGGCGGCGCGCGAGAGGGCAAAGACGACGGCGCTCGAGACCCTGGAACTGCTGGAGAAAGACCCGGAGCGCTTCGCGGCCCTGGCGCGGGAGCGCTCAGCCTGCCCCTCGGCTGCCTCCGGCGGGCTGCTCGGCCAGCAGCATCGCGGCGATCTGGTGCCGGAGATCGAGACCTTTGTCCTGGCGATGGAAGAAGGCCAGATCTGTCCGGTGCCGATCCCGACCCGCTACGGCTACCACATTCTCCGCCTGGACCGCTTGGCGCGCGGCGTGGCCTTGCCCTTTGAAACCGCAGCGCCGCAGATCGCTCAGCAGCTCTCAGCCCGCTCCTGGCAGCGTGCCGTCAGCCAGTATCTGCGGATCCTTGCCGGCCGCGCCCAGATCGAGGGCTTGGCCTTCGATGCTGCCGCCACGCCTCTGGTGCAGTGAGGCATTGAGTCGAGCATCCGGTCAGGCGAGTGCCGAGGCGAGGGCGGCGGCAGCGAAGCCTGTCCCCAGCGCTGCCCATTCGCGCTTTGTGATCGCCATCGCCGTGACGGCGCCGAGGCAGCCGGCGAGGCTGGGCCACCCGCCCTCGAGGATCCACGCGGCGGCGAAAGCGACGAACAGATTGCCGGGTGCCAGCCGCAGGAGCCGCGGCAAGAGTCCGTGCTGCGGCATGGCGCTCGCCGCCAGGAAGCCGCCACTGCGCATGGCATAGGTGACGGCGCCGACCGCAAGCACGGCGGCGAGGATCTTGAGATCAGGCATCGTCGCCCCGAAGCGCGCTGACCAGCGTACCCGCTCCGCCACCGATCAGCATCGCCCAGCTCTGCCCCAAGGTGCTGGCCGCGGCGAGGCCCACTATCGCCGAGACCGCCCAAGGTAGCAGGCTCCGCCAACCCCGCCACTGGGTCGGCAGCAGCGCCACGACAAAGGCGAGCGGCAGGAAGGCCGCGGCAACGGCGAGCGGCCCATGGGGCTGCAATGGCAGGGCATGGCCCAGCGCCGTGCCGCCGATCCAGCCAATGGCCATGGGCAGGCTGCAGCCCAGGAGATAGCCCGCATCGCGCCGTCCGCGCTCGGCCTCTGCGACGGTCATGAACCAGGATGCGTCTCCCAGCAGCGCCAGGATCGGCAGCATCACGCGCCGCGGCACATCGGTGAACAATTGGCGCAGGTGCGCCCCCATCACCAGATAGCGGGCATTGGTGGCGGCACAGGCGAGCATCATGATCGCGATCGGGGGCGGCATGGCCCAAAGTCCCAGCACCACCGCCTGGGCCGTCGCCGAATAGACGAGGAGGCTGAACAGTACCGCCGCGGCGAAATCCACGCCGAGGCCGCGATAGGCCACGCCCATGACGATTCCCGCCACCCCGTTGCTGAGGATGAAGGGCAGGCCCGCGAGCAGCCCCCGGCGCAGGCCGGCCATGGTGAAGGGCATGGCAGGGGATTGATTTCTCATGGGCATGGGCATTAGAATTGGCACGTCCTCCGATGTCAAGAGATCCCGCCCGCGCGGCGACCCAGTTCTTCGGCGGTCGCATCTGTCTCGACTTCGCTAATACGCTCGACTGGCGTCTCACCGACGCGCCACAGGAGTTGATCCCGGACTACGGCTCGTTCCTGTCATGGAGCCGGCGGCGCGGCACCCTGGCGAAAACGACCGCGGGGAAGCTTGCAAGCCTGGCCCTGCGACGCTCGGCCGCTGCGGCCGCCGTGATGCAGGAAGCTCATGCGCTGCGCAGCGAGATCTGGGAGGGGGCCGAGAGCCTCAGATCCGGCGCGGAGGTGGATCTGGCGCCATTCAACCGGAGGCTGGCTGGTCTGCCGCCCCAGCCGCGCCTCATCGGCGCCCGCCCGGCATATGTTCATGACCTGTCCGGCAAGCGCCTCGATGAGCCGCTCTGGCCCGTGCTCTGGTCCCTGACCGCACTTCTCGCCTCTGAGGATGCCGTTCGTCTCGGTGCCTGTCAGGCGGCTGGCTGCGGCTGGCTCTTCGTCGATGAGAGCCCCAACCGCTCCCGCCTCTGGTGCTCCAGCGAGGTCTGCGGCAATCGCGAGCGGGCGCGGCGCGCCTATGCCAAGCGCCGCTCCACTCCCCGGCCGTGAACCCACTGCCTAAGGCAACGGATGGGCGAAGCTCAGCTCGTGGCCATCCGGGTCGGTAATGTGGAAGAAGCGCTCCCCCCATTCGGCATCGCGGGGTTTCTCCTGCGGGTGATAGCCAGCGGCCACCAGCCGGTCATAGAGCCCATCCACGTCGGAGTGATAGAAGATCACCCGTCCCCACCAGGACCATCGCCGATCGGCCGGCTGGGCGATCAGGTTGAGATGGGCGTTGCCCGCATGGAAGGTCGTGAAGGCTGAATCCTCGCCGCCATGATGAAGGGTAAAGCCGAGCATGCGGTAGAAGCCCACCGCACGGGCCATGTTATGCGTTCCCAGCGTGACGGCGCTTATGCTCTGGATCATCGGGAGATCCCCCTTCAGCCGAATTCCGCGAGCGGCGAATATAGGTCCGTATCTGCAATACGAGCAGGACGGTAATCGGGACTGCCGCGATCAGCCAGGTCCAGTTGCCCAGATGGCTGAAGGCCGCGCTGCCGAGCAGGTAGACGATTGCGAAGACGACGGGAAGGTAGGCGATCGAGAGAAGCGTCGTGCAGAGCAGATAGCGCGGGAAGGGCAGGTTGAACCAGCCGATGGCGATGTAGGTGGGAAACATCAGGCCCGGCACGACGCGCCCGACCAGGATAACCCACATCATCTTGCCGCCAAGCCAGATCCGCAGCTGCTGGACGCGCGGCCTGATGAGATACCGCCGCGCCAGCGCATTGTGCCGGGCGAGCGCTCCCAGGCCGTAGAGCAGGAGATCGCGGCCCACCATGCCGAGAAAAACGCTGGCCAAGGCAAGCTCGATCGACAGGCGATGCTGGGCCACCAGCAGGGCGGCGGCAATGATGGCGATGTCCTCATGAATGAAGGGAATGAGGAACAGGGTCCCGGCGATGACCAGAACCGAGCTGCCCGATGACAGATCGGCGACGATATGGAGAACGGGATTCATCTGCCGATCTTCCGAAGCTTCGCTGGCGCAGGGTATAGCGGGAGCGTGCGCCGGGTCACGCGAATCCGCGCACCCTGATCCCCATCCGGACAACCATCATCAGGAACTGGGAGAAGAGCTTCATGTCGAAGGGCATCTCGCGCCGGCGCACATCGAGCAGGAGCACGGAGCGGACCTGATCGGTCGTATTGCGCACCTCATGGGGAAAGGTATCGTCCCAGAGGAGGAACTCGCCATCGGCCAGGCGATAGTCCTCGCCGTCGATGCGCAGCACCGCGCCGGGCTTGCCATCGGCAGCCAGCGGCATCGACAGGACGAGATAGAATCTCAGCACCCCGCGGAAAGGACCGCGGTGCGAAGGGATATGCTTGCCCGGCGCCAGGAAGGAGATGGAGCAGGACAGCACATCGGGCAGGCTGCGGGCGATGGACGCAAGCACGGGGCAGGCGGCCATGTTGGGTGGATTCTCGATGCCATAGGCCTTCAAGATGAACATCCGCCAGTCCCTGCCGTCATTGTCGGAGATGGCGGTCTGCTCCGTCATGATCTCGTGGAAGCGCGGGACCCGCGGCAGGCGCTCGGCGACCGCCATGGCCTCGCTGCGGATCTCACGCCAAGCCTCGATGAATTTCCGGCCATCCGGGAAATTCCGGTCGAGGTCGAGCACCGGCGGCGCCTCGATCCGGCTGTCATAGATCGTGCGAATGACGTCGGCGGCGCGGTCGTAGAAAACGGACAAACAGCCCCCTTTAGACCCTTCTCACGCCAACTGCGATCGACGGTGCGCCAGCTAAGTTATTGATCTAGCGAGTCAATCTCCAGTCGATTCCCTCCGGTCCAGTGTCCGGCAGCGCACCAGTCCCCAGCCGAAGGACCCTGCGCGCCCCGCGCCGGACACCGATTCCCCTGACAGCAGTGTAGCGCTTTGAGCGGCGGATGCATCCTGAACCGGTGTCGGCGGTCCTATTGTTGGCCGGCCGCCGCCCTGGTCAGTGCCTGACCCATCCACTTCGCAGGCGTTTCATGCTTGGCCGCGGCCGCATCATTGATGAGCTGCATGATGCTGGGCGGCAGCGGGACGGTGGCCAGAATCTCGTCGCCAGCGCCCGAGGTCATGATGCTGATGCGCTGCTGCAGCTGGTTGTTGAAGCGCGCGAGCATGACCCGCTTCTGGCCGATGGTCAGGCCGGGCTGGTTCGCCACCACCGGGCAGTAGGCCGCATCCATGCTGTCGAACAGCGCGGTCGAGGAGATCCCCGGATTGTTGTTCTGAATGCGGTAGAGCAGCTCGTCGATCTTGTTGCCCATATCGGCGTCATTGGCGCTGACCAGGAAGCTCGCCTCCGCCGGGTCGGCCAGCACATTGGGAATCTCCGCCGAGCCCACCGCCGGGCAGTCGAAGGCGCGAGCCGCCTCGCTGCCCGCCCCACCAGCGGCCCCGGGCTTGCGCAGGCTCGCCACCAGCTGAGGCGTCGCGTTGGTCGGTGCCTTGTTGCCCCAGCCGCTGCGCACATAGTTCACGACATCCGCGATATCCTGGTCGCCGAGCGCCCCGGCGAAGCTCGGCATGGTGCCGTAATTGCCGGTGCCGTGAAGTCCGTTCAGCACGGCATCGATCACGTCGTTCGGCTGCTCCTGATTGACCGCCGCATTGGCGGCAAGATTGGGCACCACGCCGGGAATGCCGCGACCCTTGTCCTGATGGCACTGGGCGCAATTGCCGAGGTAGATCTTCTGCCCACGCTGCAGATCGCTGCGGGTCGCAAGCTGCTGGGCCGGCGACGGCACGCGCTCGGGCCCGGATTTCAGGAACTCGGCGACCGCCGTCAGATCGTCGGTCGTCGCATAGCGCAGGCTGTCATGGACGACCTCCGCCATTGGGCCGAAGGCCACGCCTTCGGTCTTCTGCGAGCCGGTTTTGAGGAAGGTGACGATGTCCGCGATCGACCAGTCGCCGATGCCCCAGCGCGGATCGGAGGAGATGTTCGGAGCGAGCCAATTTCCGAGCTGGCCGCCCGAAAGGCTCTTCGAGGTCTCCGTGCCGCCCAGGATGTTGCGCGGCGAGTGGCACTCGCCGCAATGGCCCGGCCCCTCGACGATATAGCCGCCGCGATTCCACGCGGCCGATTGCTTCGGATCCGGCTCGTAGACGCCGGGGTGGAAATAGAGCTCGCGCCAGACCACCAGGGTCGAGCGGATATCGAAGGGAAAAGCCATGTGGTTCGGGGCTCGGGGCGCATAGACGGGCTTCAGCGAGAAGAGATAAGCCTTGATGGCCATGACGTCGCTTCGCGTCATCTTCGTGTAGGAGGTGAAGGGCATCACCGGGTAGAGATACTCGCCGTGGCGGCCGATCCCGTCGCTCACCGCCCGGAAGAATTCATCATCGCTCCAATTGCCGATGCCGGTATCCGGATCGGGGGTGATGTTGGGGGTGGAGAGGCTGCCGAAGGGCGTGCCCATCTCCAGCCCGCCGGCAAAGGGCGTGCCGCCCACCCGAGTATGGCATGCCATGCAATCGGCGAGACGGGCGATGTACTGGCCCTTCTCGATCAAGCTCGGGTCGCTGGCCGCGCTGGCCGAAGTGATAGCGGCAGGGCTTGTGAGCAGCAGGCCGAGAAGCGCGAAGCTCGCGCCCCGCAGGACCGACCTCGAGGGCTTCGCCGGACGAGCTTGTGTCACGCATGCCTCCCTGGAGTCTGCCTCCCCGGACAAGAAGGAGGGCAACGATCCGCTATTTGGACCGCTTTGGTAAAGAGATTTCCGCCGATGCGGACCTCAAAGCGCGGGTGGCCCCTCCGTCGCGGCGCCAGCAGTTATTCGCACCTCGCGGGGGGTCAGGCCGAACCGCCGCTTGAACATGCGGTTGAAGGTGGGCTGATCCAGGAAGCCGCTGCGAAAGGCGATCTCGGAGATGAGCAGATCTTCGTGGCCGGGGCTAGTCAGCATGCGCCAGGCGCGCGCGAGGCGCTTTTCCCAGATCATCGCCGACACACTTTCTCCATGCCGGAGGAAGATGCGGTAGAGCGAAGCGCGTGATGAGCCTAGGGAGATGGCGACGATCTCGGGCGTGAGCTCAGGATCGGCGCAGTCCCGCTCGATCAGCCGACAGGCGGCATGATAGAAGCCGCCTTCGAACTGCTCGACATCGGCGGCACCGCGGCACTCCGCCTGGAGCACAGCCAGCGTCATGTCGACCCCGGCGGCGATCGCCACGAGACGCTCCGCCGGCGCCAGGCGCGGTGCTTCCTGCAGGGTCAGCCTGAGATGCGAGCGCAACACCATGCCCAGGCCTTTCATCGGCAAGCTACGCCCGGAGAGGGGTGCCGGATCGGAACCGAGAGCCTCTGAGACCCGGCGGCGCGAGATGATCAGCCCGCCGGCCCGGTGGCGGGAGCGGACGACTTGGGCCGGGCGCGCATAGTCGACGATGCAGATATCGCCGTTGCGAACCCGGCGTTCGCCACCGTGATCCATCCGGGCGCTGACGCAATCGACCATGAGGTCGACGCTGATGTCGTCGATGGAATCGTTGGCGCAGCGCTCCTGGCTGCGCGCGGCGAGGATGGCATCGGAGCTGTGCTCCACCAACTCTGCATCTCTGCCGACGACTCGCCGCAGCCGCGCCTCGAAGGGCCGCGTCTCATCCAGGGCCGTAAGCGGTACCATGCGCTTCAGGACGCCGTCGCGCCAGAAGGAGAGCCGTTCCTTGGGTGCGACGCCGGTGGTCGTGAACTCTGCAAAGCTGCCCGGCGCTCCGGCAGGCTCTGCCGGAGCTTCGACGACGCGCGCCTGAGACGCGGGATCAAGCTGTGAACCGGCAGCCCGAGACATACAGCCTATTATTATCCCCCCAAGACATTCTACACTAATTAACATATTTTTGAGAAATGCCCGGGTTGGGCAGAAAGCTTCGGGGACGGGGTCATTCTGGTGTGGGGCGGGGCCTGCCGCTCGTCTAGCGGCCGGATTTCGGGGTTCTCTCCGTGACATACAGCGAATCTCCGTCCTCGCCACAGGCACAGGGGAGATCGCTCATGACGACATTTGCGAAGATTCTACGGGAGGGCTGCCTGGTCTTATCCGCCACGGCCATGCTCGGCGCCGTCACGGCCGCTCGGGCCGACGACTTGCCGCCCGAGCTGCGGACGATCATAGGGACCACGACAGGAAATCCAACGGAGACGGCGGACGACAACATCCTCGCCCTCGACAGGGCGATGTTCGACCTCTACGACACCTCGCTCGCCAAGTTCAGAGCGAACATCCTCGCCCATCACCCCGTGATCCTGGGCCTGTTCTCCGGCGCCGGCGGGCGCTTCATCCTCTATCGCCCGGGCCAGCCGCCCCTCGATGCGCCCTCGGTGCCGGTGGAATATCAGCTCATGAAATCCGTCGGCCACAGCACCATGGCTCTGTCCGAGATCGTGATGCCCTATCTCGACAGCCCGACAGACCAGTCCTGGCGCGCCTCGCTTCTCGCCTTTCGCTCCCGCATGCAATCGGCCCTCGACAGCGTCGCCCAGTCCGACATGGAGGAGGATTGGAAAGCGAACAACAAGGCGATCCTCGAGAACAACATCGCGTTCATGGATCGGGTCAACACCGCCGGCAAGATCACGCTTGCCGACCTCCAGGCCTTTGCCAAGGAGCAGGGCCCACTGCTCAAGTTGAACATCGCCTGGGCGGCGGAGACGCAGGTCCATCATTGGATGGACGTCCTCGACAAGTGGAAGAAGGATCTCGGAAGCGACTGGGACCAGACCTATGCCGTCAGCAACACCATCTATGTCGCGCGCCAGAACAACGTGCTGTTCAGCGTGCTGGCGCAGTATTTCGGGCCCGACGCGGTCAACGACCGGCTGATGATGTTCGAGACGACCGACTTCTTCACCACGCCTGACGCCATGTTGGATCTGATGACCCGCGTCATCGCCGATCGCTCGGTGGGTCAGGTGTTCTTAGGCAATTATCACCTCATGGACTATGAGCTGATGGGCGGCAATGGCCGGAAGGCGATCATCGCCGAGACCGCCAAGCGCGGCATGAAGACCTTCCTACCGCCGGCAGTGCCCTTCGGCTCGCATCAATGGCCGACGCTGATCACGCCGGGCCCGGGCGCCACCTCGCTCGACGATCTGAACTAGGCGGCAGCACAGCCTGCAGGGAGGAATGATCCAATGAACATCGACACCATACGGGAGATCAAACACCCGTCGTCGAAGGACGAAATAAAGGAATGGCGGCCCGGTTATGCGTGGCTCGGCGGCGGTACCTGGCTTTTTTCCGAGCTGCAGCCCTCGCTCGACACGCTGATCGATCTGGGCGGCCTGAAATGGCCGGCTCTTCAGGCCTCGGCGCAGGGGCTCGAGATCGCGGCCACCTGCCGCATCGTCGAGCTGCATGACTTCGAAGGGCCGGCGGAATGGCTGGCTCTCCCACTGATACGGCAGTGCTGTGATGCCTTTCTCGCTTCCTTCAAGATCTGGAATGCGGCGACGATCGGCGGAAACATCGTCATGTCGCTCCCGGCCGGCCCCATGATCTCACTGGTCTCGGCGCTGGAGGGCCACCTGACCCTCTGGCCCGTGACCGGTGCGCCGCGCCAGGTGACGATGGTCGACTTCGTCACCGGCAATCATGCCAATGTCCTGCAGCCCGGCGAGCTGGTCCGCAGCATCCATCTCCCGGCCGCGGCGCTGAAGAAGCGCTTCGCCTTCCGCCGCGCCTCACTTACCCATCTCGGGCGCTCCGCGGCGCTCATCATCGGGACGCAACCGGCGGAGGGCGGGGAATTCGTGCTCACCGTCACCGCCTCGACGCCGCGCCCGATCCAGCTCCGCTTCGCCCAGATGCCGTCGGCGGCGGAGCTGCGCAGCGCCATCGATGCCAAGCTGCCCGGCGAAGCCGGCTACTTCGGCGATGTCCATGGCAGCGCCGCCTACAAGCACCACCTGACCTACTATTTCGCGGAGCAAATCCGCGCCGAGCTGGGGGGCAAGCGATGAAATACGCCGTCAACGGGAAGTGGTTCGCGGCCGAGCCGCGGCCCGGCCAGTGCCTGCGCACCTTCCTGCGCGATCTGGGTTTCTTCGGCGTCAAAAAGGGCTGCGATGGCGGGGATTGCGGTGCCTGCACGGTCTGGATGGACGGGGAGCCGATCCATTCATGCCTGATGCCGGCCTTCCGGGCCGAGGGGCGCGAGGTCACGACCATCGAAGGGCTCGCCCGGGACGGCAAGCTGCATCCGATGCAGCAGCAGTTCCTCGACGCCCAGGCCTATCAGTGCGGCTACTGCGCTGCCGGGATGATCATGACGGCGGTCTCCCTGGACGAGGAGCAGAAGAAGGACCTGCCCAAGGCTCTCAAGGGCAATCTCTGTCGCTGTACCGGCTATCGCTCGATCAGCGATGCGATCCATGGCATCGCCGAAGCGGAGGAGGATGTCGCCGGCAAGGCCTGCGGCACCAACCTGCGCAATCCCTTCGGCGAATCGATCGTCACCGGCAAGGCGCGCTACACCATGGACATCGCCATGGAGGGCCTGCTGCATATCAAGGTCCTGCGTTCGCCTCATGCTCATGCGAAGATCGTGAAGATCGATCGCAGCAAGGCGACGGCGGTCCTCGGCGTCGTCGACGTGTTCACCTGGGAGGACGTGCCGCGCAGACTCTTCTCCTCAGCGCTCCATGAGGACCACCTGGTCGATCCCGACGACATGTACATGCTGGACAATGTTGCGCGCTTCGCGGGGCAGCGCATCGCCGCGGTGCTAGCCGAGACGGAAGAGGCCGCGCTCGCAGGCGTCAGGGCGCTGGTCGTCGAATACGAGGTGCTGCCTGCGGTGTTCGAGCCCGAGCTCGCGATGGAGCCGAATGCGCCGATCCTGCATCACAAGGGCACCGAGGCAAGGGGCAATCTCTACGTCGATATCCATGGCGAGCATGGCAATGTGGAGGCGGGCTTCAAGGAAGCCGACGCGATCCACGAGAACACCTATTCCACCTCCCGCGCCCAGCATGTCCATCTCGAGACCCATGGCTCCATCGCGTGGAAGGACGAGACCGGGCGCATCCA
>DATFRE010000109.1:0-9567 GCA_035263545.1 Dongiaceae bacterium | reverse complement strand
CGACCCCGGCCTTGACGATGCCGTAATTGCCCCAGGTGCCGTGGAAGGTGGCAGTCGAGGAGATGTTGACGATGGCGCCGTGCCCCGCCTCCTTCAGATGCGGCATGGCATAGGAGGCAACGTAATAGGCTGCCTCGAGATTCCCCGCCATGATCTTGTGCAGCCGCCGGCCCGGCGGATCCTGGTGCAGCACGCCCGCCTTGCGCGAGCCCCCGCCGGCATTGTTCACCACGACATCGATGCGCCCGAAGCCTTGGGCCACGGCCTCGACCATTCTGCGGGCGGCCTCTTCGTCGCCGAGATCCACCGAATAGAATTCGGCATCGGCGCCCAACCCCTTCATCTCGGCGAGGGTATCGGCACCCTTGGCCTCGTCACGGCCGACGATGGCGACCCTGGCACCCTCCTTGACGAAGCGCCTGACGATGCCTCGGCCGATACCCGAATTGCCGCCGGTGACGATGACGACCTTGTCCTTGAACCTCATCTCACTCCCCCTTCGTCTCAAGCCTTCAGCTCGTCCTTGAGCCAGAGCGCCGTGTCGCTGAGGAATCCTTCCGCCGGCTCCAGCAGCCGGGCCATGTCGATGCAGCCATGGATCACGCCCTCCCAGAACATCCAGTCATGAGGTGCTTCCACTGCCTTGAGCCTTGCCACAAGCTCCCGGCTGTCGTCGAGGAGCGGATCGAATTCCGCCGCGGTCACCAGCAAGGGCGGCAAGCCCTCGAACTGGCCTGCCAGCGGCACCGCCCGAGGATCGCTGCGATCCGCAGCACTGCGCAGATAGTGATCCCAGAACCAGATCATGTCCTCGCGCGAGAGCAGATACTGATCCGTGCCATAGGCGCGGTAGGAGTCGGTGTCGAAGTCGACTCCGAAGGCGCCGTAGATCAGCGCGGCGGCCTTGAGCTTCGGGCCGCCGCCATCGCGTGCCGCCATGGCCACCGCCAGCGACAAATTACCACCGGCCGAATCCCCGGCCACGGCCAGTCTGCTGCCATCGATGCCTAGCTCTGCGCCATGTTCGCCGACCCAGCTGAGCGCGGCGAAGCAATCCTCGAACGGCACCGGGAATTTGTGCTCCGGCGCCAGGCGGTACTCGATCGAGACAATGGGGAAGCCGCCATAATGGGCGAGGCGCCGGCAGATGCCGTCATAGACCCGGATGCTGCCCAGCACCCAGCCACCGCCATGGATATAGACGAGGCCGGGAGACCCGGCGGGGGCACCCGGATTGTAGTGGCGGATGGGGATCGGCCCGTGGGGACCCGGAATCTCGCGATCCGTTGCGGGAACCGCAGGGGCGCCTTCGTTCCAGAAGGGCGCAAAATCCTCGAAGAGCTGGCGCGCCGCGGCCGGTGTCATTTCGTGGAGCTTGGGCGCCCCACCCATGTCACGCTCGATGGTGGCAAGGATCTCGATCATCTGTGGATGGAGCTTCGGCATCCATTTTCCCCTTTCGCTCGTTCTTTATAGAGGTCGCGGCGGAACTTAGCTCACTCATTTGTCATGTTTGTTACCGCCCCGTCACTTGACCCGGCATCACTCTCTCTTAGAGTTCGATCCATGCTGGATGGCGGAATCGAAACGACGGGTTTCTGCGGCGCCTATGGCGTCGGCGATGACGAAGGCTCGGTGACCCAGGAAATGACTCCTGTGCGCCATACCGTCGCCGAGGTCGTCGACGATCTCAAGGAGGCGCGCCGCCGGCGGCGCAAGCTCCAGCTTGCTCAGATCATCGATCTCAAGCGTCTCGAGCCCATCGAGCCGGCCGGCGCGACCATGGCGCGGCTGGACTGATCCTGCGAAGGTTCCCCTCGAATCGGCCTTGAGGATGCGCTAGACCCGGGGGCTGGCGACCAGGACCCGATTCGGATTCCCCCTGCCGATGCTCGTTTCCGCCTCCCTGCCGCGCGAGGCCTCCCTCTGGGGGCCCACAGGGCTTCTCCTGCTGGCGGTCGCCTTGCTGGGCATCGCTCATGTCGCCTTCCTCCCGCCTTTCGAGGGCTATGACGAGAACGCCCACTGGTCCTATATCCAGCAGATCGCAGATCAGGCGCGCCTGCCGCCGGCGGACGAGTCCTGGCTCAGCGGCGATATGGATGACTATGCCGGCCCCCGGCCCTTCGAGCGTTCGACGCCCGAAAAGCCGTCGGGCGCGGCCTTCCGCCGCTATTTCACCGGGCCGCATGGCGATCTGGACCTGCCGGTGGCGCGGCAATACCGGCCGACGGAGCACCCGAACTGGGAACCGCGGCAGCAGCCGCCCCTCTACTATCTGCTCCTGACGCCCTTTTACCGGATCGCTCAGGACTGGAATTGGCCGGACCATTTCCTGCTCCTGCGCCTGGCCTCCTGGGCCATGGCCTTCGCCGGATTCGCCATCGGCTGCAGGGCGACCCAGCGCTGTCTTGCGGGATGGGGCGTTCCGAACGCCGCACTTCTCGTCGTTCCGGCCTGGCCGATCCTCTTCCCCGAGTTCTTTCCGGAGATGGCGCGCCTCGGCAATGACAGCCTCTCGCTCTTCTTCGCTGGCCTTTCCTGGTACCTCATCGTCGGCCTGCTCGCGCGCCCGCGGATCGCCGGGGCGGTCCTGCTGGGCATCGCCCTCGGCCTCGGGCTGCTGACAAAATCCTTCTTCCTGCCGGTCTCGGCGGGTCTGGGGGTGTTCTTCCTCTATGCGGCGCTGCGCCGGCGGGAGAAGCGGCATCTGCGCGACGTCGCGATCGCCCTCGTCATCGCCGCGGCCATCGGCGGTTACTGGTATGTCGAGAACTACCGCAGCTATGGCTCGGTCTTCGGCATGACCGAGTTTGCAGCCGCCGCGCGCTATGGCGGTGTGCTCGGGGGGCTGCTGCGGCTGCCGCCGGCCATGCTCGCGAGCGAGCTTGCCCATGGCCTGGCGCTGATGGTCGCGACCTTCGTCTGGGGCGGAACCTGGACGCTCGCCCATCTGCCCACCTTCCTCATGGCGCCGGTGGTGGCACTCGCGCTCCTGCCCCTGCTGATCTGGCTGGCCAGCTTCCTGCGCTGGCCGCTGATCGGCCAGGCGCCGCTGTTCCTGGCGGCCCCTCTGCTGGCCGGGCTCATTTCCCATCAGCTCCTGTCCATCGCGACCGGCGGCTATGTCGCCGATACGCCGGGCTGGTATCTCCATATCCTGGCCGGACCGCTCTCCCTGGCGCTCGCTTTGGGCTGGCGCTGGCGGCGGCTGTTCGCCCTGCTCGCCGGCTATGCGGTGCTGTTTCATGCCCTCAGCTGGGCCGGTCAGCTCTCGCTCTTCAGCGGCTGCGCCTATAAGCCGGCGCCGGGATCGGCGCTCCGCCTCGATGCCGGCTCCTGCCTGATCGAGCCTGGCCATCTGGCCGAGATCGGGGCCCCGGCCCTGGGCTTCGCCGCGCTCGCCTTGGCGGCCGTTTCGGGATTTGCCGCCCTCCTCTGGGTGCGCAAACGGGGCTAGACCTCCTCCTGCTTGTTCACCGAGGGGAGTTCCAAGATCCCCGCCAGGAAGGCGCTGAGGACGAGCTGGAGGCCGACCCCCATGGCGATGAGTGAGGGAACGACCCCCCGCATCGTCTCCGCCAGATTCAGATTGCCGAAACCGAGGGCGGCCCAGTGGAGCGTCGCCACAACCAGGCCGATGAGCCCGCCAAGAAACAGCAGGGTCCCGGCAAGTGCGGCTCTCTCCAGAGAGGCCTGGCGCCAAAATCGCTCCAGCATGGGCGAGGGCGGCAGAAAGCCCCGGCGCTGGGCGAGCTCGCGGGCCAGCACGGCGAAGCTCAGCGTTTGCACGCCCAGCAGGCCGATGATGCCGGCTGCCAGCATGCTATGGACCTGGAGCGCGATGCCGAAGATGCGGATGGAGCCGGTGAGCGCCAGGAGGATCATGCCGCCGAGCCCGCCGATCGCCATCACCAGCCCGGGATAGAGATAGAGCCAGCGCGGGCTGTGCATCAGCAGGAACTTCAGATGCCGCCAGCCATCGCGCCAGGGCCTGAGATGCGGCGGCCGGCCGCGCCCGTCGGGATAAAGGATGATGGGGACCTCGGCAGTGCGGAGGCCGCGCATCGTTGCCTTCACCACCATTTCGCTGGCGAACTCCATGCCGGGCATGACCAGGCCGAGCTCGAGGATGGCCCGCCGGTCGAAGCCGCGCAGCCCGCAGTGGAAATCGCCGATGGGTGTCTTGAACAAAAGGGCACCGACGAAGCTCAGCACCGGGTTGCCGAGATAGCGGTTGAGAAAGGGCATGGCGCCGGGCCGGATGCCGCCGCGGAAGCGGTTGCCCATGACCAGGAGGAAACCCTCCCTCAGCTTGGCGAGCAAGCCGTCCAGCGCGCCGAAATCATAGCTGTCATCGGCATCGCCCATGATGACATAGCGCCCGCGCGCGGTACGGATGCCGCCCTGAAGGGCCGCCCCATAGCCCCGTGCGGCCACCGGGATCACCCGCGCGCCGGCGGCCTCGGCGATGGCCTGGGAGCCGTCGGTGCTGCCATTGTCAGCGACCAGGATCTCGCCCTCGACCCGGCTGCGCTCGAGAAAGGCCCGGGCCTTGCCGATGCAGGTGGCAAGCGTCGCCGCCTCGTTGAGGCAGGGCATCAATATGGTGAGCTCCAGGGGAGTCTCCCTGGGCGGGGTCGCGGCCGGCATGGCTGCAAGCTAGCCTGCCGCCTGCCGGCAAGGAAAGGTCGGTTTGCGACCTGCCCGCCGCAAATGGATGCTAGAGTAAGGGCATTCCTATCGGCGAAATCGGACAGGACAGGATGAGCATGGCGGCGGAGACGATGCGGGCCCTGGTCAAGGGCGAGCCCCGGGAGGGCATCTGGATGGAGGAGGTGCCGGTGCCCAAGGCCGGCATGAACGAGGTGCTGATCAAGGTGGAGAAGACCGCCATCTGCGGCACGGATCTCCATATCTACAAATGGGACGAGTGGTCCCAGCGCACCATCAAGCCGGGTCTCGTCATCGGCCATGAGTTCGTCGGCCGCATCCTCGAGCTCGGGCCCGGGGTCACCAACTACCAGCTCGGCGACCGCGTCTCGGCCGAGGGCCATATCACCTGCGGCCAGTGCCGCAATTGCCGCGCGGGGCGGCGCCATCTCTGCACCCAAACCAGGGGCATCGGCGTCAACCTGCCCGGGGCCTTCGCCGAATACATCGTGGTCCCGGCGGCCAATCTCTGGCTGATCCCGCCCCAGATTCCCTCGGAGATCGCCGCCTTCTTCGATCCCTACGGCAATGCGGCCCATTGCGCCCTCTCCTTCGACATGGTGGGCGAGGATGTGCTGATCACCGGGGCCGGGCCCATCGGCATCATCGCCTCGGGCATCTGCCGCTATCTGGGCGCGCGGCATGTGGTGGTGACCGACGTCAACGACTACCGCCTGGGGCTGGCGGCCCGGATGGGCGCCACCCACACCGTCAACGTCAAGCATGAGAGCCTGGCCGAGGCGATGCGGAAGCAGGACATCCATGAGGGCTTCGATATCGGCCTCGAGATGTCGGGCAATTCGCAGGCCTTCAACGACATGCTGCACCACATGTATCACGGCGGCCGGGTGGCCCTGCTGGGCATCCTTCCCTCCGATACCCGAATCGACTGGGACCAGGTCATCTTCAAGGGCCTCCATCTCAAGGGCATCTACGGCCGGGAAATGTTCGAGACCTGGTACAAGATGACCCAGATGGTGCTGGGCGGCCTCGATCTCCGGCCGGTCCTCACCCATCACATCCCGATCGAGGAATTCCAGCTGGGCTTCGACCTTATGGCGAGCGGGCGCTGCGGCAAGGTCGTCTGCGCATGGCCGCAGGCATGAGCCTGACCGATCGGCTGGCGGACGAGCTCGACCGCCTGCGCGCGGAGTCTCTCTTCAAGGAGGAGCGCGTCATCACCGGCCCGCAAGGCGCCCATATCCATGTGCAGCCGGCCCGGGGCACCGAGCGCGAGGTACTGAACTTCTGCGCCAACAACTATCTGGGCCTCGCCAATCACCCGCGGATCATCGCCGCGGCGCAGAAGGCGCTGGCGGATCACGGCTTCGGCCTCGCCTCCGTGCGCTTCATCTGCGGAACCCAGGATCTGCACAAGGCGCTGGAGGCGCGGATCGCCCGCTTCCTCGGAATGGAGGATTCCATCCTCTACTCTTCCTGCTTCGACGCCAATGGCGGGCTCTTCGAGACCCTGCTGGACGAGCAGGATGCAGTCATCAGCGACGCCCTCAACCACGCCTCCATCATCGACGGCATCCGCCTCTGCAAGGCGAAGCGCTATCGCTACCGCCATGCGGATATGGCGGATCTCGAGGCGCAGCTGATCCAGGCCAAGGATGCCCGCACGCGGCTCATTGCCACCGACGGCGTGTTCAGCATGGATGGCGATATCGCGCCCTTGGACCGCATCGTCGAGCTGGCGAGGCGCCATGACGCGCTGGTGATGGTCGACGATTCCCACGCCACCGGTTTCGTCGGCAAGCGCGGCCGCGGCTCGCCGGAGCATTGCGGGGTCGAAGGCAAGATCGACATCCTGACCTCGACCCTGGGCAAGGCGCTGGGCGGCGGCTCGGGGGGATTCGTTGCCGCCGGCCGCGCGGTGGTAGCGCTGCTGCGCCAGCGCTCGCGGCCCTACCTCTTCTCCAACACGCTGGCCCCGGCCATCGTGGGCGCGGGGATCGCGGCCTTCGACCTGCTCGACGAGGCGGATGATCTTCGCGCACGCCTGGCGGCGAACACTGAGCGCTTTCGCAGCCGCATGACCGCCGCGGGCTTCGAGATCAAGCCCGGCATCCATCCCATCGCGCCGGTCATGCTCTATGACTCGGCGATGGCCCAGAAGATGTCCGCCGCCCTTCTCGATCTCGGGATCTATGTCATCGGCTTCTTCTATCCGGTGGTGCCGAAGGGCGAGGCGCGCATCCGCGTCCAGCTCTCTGCCGCCCATAGCGCTGGCGATATCGACCGGGCTGTCGAGGCCTTCACCGCGGCGGGCAGGAAGTTAGGTCTGCTCAAGGGGTGATCCCGCCGTGACGGAGGCCCCTCGACCGGGTTGGCTCAAGCCGTGGAAGGCCACGACGCGCCTTGCCGTCTCGATCGTGATCGGGATCGTCGTGGAGATCCTGCTCCGCCAGTTCTTGCCGGCGTCGCTCGCCGGGATTCTCGCTTGGGACGCCGGGGTTCTCTGCTTTCTGTTCCTGACCTATCGTGTCATTGCCGACCGCAGCATCGATTCGATGCGGCGCCGGGCGGCGGCGCTCGATACCCGAACCTTGGTGATCATGATCCTGGTCATCGCCGCGGCCTGCTTCAGCCTCTACGGGATCAGCCGCAATCTGGATGTCCTGCCAGGGCATCCCGTGCTGCGCGTGGTGCTGACCGGGCTGACGGTCATCGGCTCATGGTCGCTGATCCATACCGTCTTTGCGGTCCACTATGCCCATCTCTACTACTCGCCGCCCGAGGGCGGGCTCATCTTTCCCGGCGGGGGCGAGCCCAACTATCTCGACTTCCTCTATTTCTCCTTCGTCGTCGGTATGACCTCCCAGGTCTCGGACGTGCAGGTGGCGGAGACGGGCCTGCGCCGCCTGACCCTGATCCATGGCGTGCTGTCCTTCTTCTTCAACACGATCATCCTGGTGCTGGCCGTCGGCCTCGGCGCGGGGCTGCTTTAGCTCGCCAGGGGCTTACCCCCGATCGCCGCGTCCCCGCCGCCCACCGCGCCGGCGTCCGGCCATCCCCTCCAGCCGCTCGGCGGAATAGGTGGCCGTCTCGTAGAGCAGGCGGATCAGCGTGCCGCGCGGGGTCTCGGCGAAGGGCGGGCCGGGGAGGCGGTGGCGCTCGATCAGCCGGCGCGCGGCCTCGGCGGGATCGACGCGCTCCTTCAGATCGAGCAGCCAGGACAGCAGGACATCGCCGGCCGGCCCGGGAAATTCCTCACCCATCTCCAGCACCTGGCGGATGAGGTTGTTGGGATCCTCGGGCTCGGGCGGATGGCCGCTCACAGGATCATCTGCCCGGTCTTCAGCCGCTTCAGATCGGCCTCGATCATCATGCGGATCAGGGCCTCGAAGCCGAGGCTTGCCTGCCAGCCCAGCCGGCTGGCTGCCTTGGCCGGATTGCCGACGGTGAGATTGACGTCGGCCGGACGGTAGAAGGCGGGGTTGACCCGCACCATCAGCCGCCCGGTCCGGCGGTCGCGCCCCTCGGTCCTCTGGCCCTCGCCCTGCCAATCGACGGCAATGTCGACGACCGCTGCGGCCGTATCGATCAGCTGGCGCACCGTATGAGCCTTGCCGGTCGCGAGCACGTAATCCTCGGGCGTTGCCGCCTGCACCATGCGCCACATGCCCTCGACATAGTCGCCGGCAAATCCCCAGTCGCGGGCCGCCTCGAGATTGCCGACCTCCAGCAGATGATCCTCGCCCAGCGCCATGCGGGCAAGGGCGAGCGTCACCTTGCGGGTGATGAACTGGCTGGGGCGCAGCGGAGATTCGTGGTTGAACAGGATTCCGCAACAGGCATGGAGCCCGAAGGCCTCGCGATAGTTGACTGTGATGTGATGGGCATAGAGCTTCGCGATGGCATAAGGGCTGCGCGGATGGAAAGGCGTCTCCTCATCCTGCGGCGAGCTCGCGGCATTGCCGAAGAGCTCAGAGGTCGAAGCCTGATAGAAGCGCGCCGGCGCATGGCTGTTGCGCAGCGCCTCCAGGATGCGGGCGACCGCCAGACCCGTGACCTCGCTGGAATGGATCGGCTGCTCGAAGGAGGCGTGGACCGAGCTTTGGGCGGCGAGATTATAGATCTCGTCCGGGGCCGTGCGGTCGAGCACCCTCTGGATCTGGCCGCCGTCGGAGAGCTCGAGCGACAGCACTGTCGCCGCATCGGCGAGGCCCAGCCATTGCAGACGTGCCTGCCCGGCAGGATTGCCGCCGCGCTCGGTGCCGAACACGCGATAGCCCTTGTCCGCCAGCAGGCGGGAGAGATAGGCGCCGTCCTGTCCGGTGACGCCGGTTATCAACGCGGTCTTGGCCATGAATTTCGATCTGGGATTTCCCGCCCGGATTGCCGGCGCGGTTGATCGCACAGGCCGTTGCCCTTTGCAACCTGCGGCGGGGGGCGAAGACAGGCGCCACAGCGGACGGAGCCAGGCCCTTCGGCCTGGCTCCGCTGCCGCTGCCCCCCGGCCTTTACTTCCCTTGAAGGAGATCCATGAAGGGCGGGAAGGTGAGCAGGAAACCCACGGCGAGAAGCGCGAAGGCCGCGATGTTGACTTTGACCATCTCGACCGTCTCGGTTCGCCACAGACGGTTCAGCACGAACCACGACACGAGCCACAGGATGATCGCCAGGGTCGTGACGCCGGAGAGGGCACCGGTCGGATTGTAGAAGATCAGCGCCTTGCCGATCGCTCCCGAGGCATCTCCCGCAAAGGCCAGGATACCCATCGCGGCACACCCGATGCCGGCGGCGAGAATAGCGGCCCCGCCGGGTCCATTGGGGATCTCCGCGTTGGAGCGGGTCTGGGACATGCTCATTGCTCACCTCCCATCAGCACGATTGTCGCCCCGCCGC
>DATFRE010000108.1:0-2522 GCA_035263545.1 Dongiaceae bacterium | reverse complement strand
TCGCCATCGCTATGGCCTTCGCCAACAGGCCGCGGCTCATCGTCATGGACGAGCCGACGACCGGGCTCGATGTCACCACCCAGGCCCATGTACTGGAGACTGTACGCCAGCTGTCGGCGCGCCATGGCGCGGCCGTCGTCTATGTCAGCCACGACCTCGCCGTGGTCGCCTCGCTCGCCGGCCGTGTGGCGGTGATGTATGCCGGCCGCATCGTTGAGATGGGGCCGACCGCCTGGGTGCTGCGCCGGCCGGATCATCCCTATACCCGCGCCCTCATCCGCGCCGTGCCGGATCTCGAAGGCGGGCTGGTCCTCCGCGGCATCCCAGGCCAGGCCCCCGATCCGGGCCGCCGCCCGTCTGGCTGCTTCTTTGCGCCGCGCTGCCCGCTGGCCGAGCCGGCATGCGAGGAGGCGCCCCCGCCCTTGGCCCCCATTGCCGCGGACCATACGGTGCGCTGCATCCACCCCGGCGCCGACGAGAGAAGCGGCGCGACCGTTACCGCTCCGGCCTCGATCGCCGAGACGCCGTCGGCTGAGCCGCTGCTGCGGATCGAGAACCTCACCGCCTTCCATGGACCACTCGAGATTCTGCACGGCCTCACCTTCGACCTCCCGGCTCGGAGCTGTCTGGCGCTCGTAGGCGAATCCGGCTCCGGCAAGACGACCCTGGCGCGCTCCATCGCGGGCCTGCATCGCCAGCTCGCCGGAAGCATGCGCTTCCAGGGCGAGAACCTGGCCGCGGGCGCGCGTCACCGGCCCGCGGAAGTGCGCCGGCACATCCAATACATCTTCCAGAATCCCTACGCCTCTCTCAATCCGCGTCGGCGCGTCGGCTCCGCCATCGCCATGGCGCTCAGCGTCTTTGAGAACCTCGGCCGCAGCGAGGTCGAGCGTCGGGTGCGGGCCGCGCTAGACCAGGTGGCGCTACCGGTGAGCGCCGCGGAGCGCTATCCCCATCAACTCTCCGGTGGCCAGCGCCAGCGCGCCGCCATCGCCCGCGCCCTCATTGCCGAGCCGAAGCTACTGATCTGCGACGAGGTGACCTCCTCGCTCGACGTCTCGGTCCAGGCGGTGATCGTCGAGCTTCTGGCTGAGCTGCAGCGCGAGCGCGGTCTTGCCATGCTCTTCGTCACCCACAATCTCGCCCTGGTGCGCAGCATCGCCGCACAGGTGGCTGTGATGCAGGCGGGCCGCATCGTCGAGTTCGGCGCTATGGAGGAGGTTCTCGACCGGCCGCGGGCCGCCGAGACGCGACGGCTGCTGCAGGATACGCCACGCTTCGCCCAGACTAGGGCGTGCTGAAGTTCGCACGGGACCCGTAACGCTCTCCTGAGTGTCGCCGGGGGCGAGGAGCTTTTCGATATGGGCGACGGGGATGGCAACGCGGGTGGCAACCATTCCGATCCATTGAAGGGAAATCACTTCGTCTTTGGTCGAGGGAGCAGATTGGGATTGGGCGTTCATGGTGCACCTGTCTATCTCGACTGGGCTTTGAACCTGTGGCACCGCCGCGCGTTCATCGACCCGGGCGCACCGGGCGTCCTCAGGTCCGCCGCAAAAACTGGGTATAGCCGGCCCTGCCGCGTCACTCTCCGGCGGCTGCACGGACCAGATGCGCCACAGTTGCTCTCGGATGACTATGGCGCCTGTCCGCGTCGAAAATCTCCAAATGCCTGTGGCCGCTTCCGCCTGATACCCTGAGGCAGCGTTTTTACACGACCAAGACCCGAAGCCGACATACCGGGGACGGTAAGCGGCTCAACGACTTGGCTGGCCTGGTGGCACACGAGTCCACTAACCTTCTGATCCACATTGATCCCGGAGGGGGTATGGAGCGTCGGCTTGCTGCCATCCTGGCTGACGTGGTCGGCTACAGCCGCCTGATCAGGCGGACGAGACCGGCACGCACGTCGCGATCAAGGCCCGACTAACAACGATCCTGCAGCCGATGATCGCCAAGCATCGACGGCCGCGTCTTCAAAGTTGATGGGCGATGGCGTGCTGATGGAGTTCGCCAGCGCCGATCACCAGCTGCTGCTCGCCACCCGACAGCTTGCCGCCTGGCGTGGCGAGGCCGCAGGCAGGACCGCAATCGATGCGCTCATCGCTAGTCTGTGTATGACGTCTCCCTTCGCTTTCTGTAGCCGTTGAAGGCCCTTACTCCAATCGCTTCTTACCCTTTCAGATTTGCTCCCCTAGCTCCTGAGCGGCATGACGACCGGACGCATCGGTGATCCGGTGGCGCCGCGCAGCCGCAGGCAGGCGCCAAAGAAGGCGAACTCGTAGAGTTTGTCCGCCGCCACCGCCTCGAGGTCGGCGATCTCCATGATCGTCACGCCGGCCTCCGCCAGCAGGTAGGTGTGGACGGGCAGCCAGTTCTCCGGGTCGGTCGGCGGGACCTGCTCGAGCGTGTGGGTGTCCGACCCAATCATAATGGCGCCCGCGTGCGCGAGATAGCTGGCACCCTCGCGCGTAAGCCCCGGCGGCTTCGACATGTACCGGACGGGATCCGGCCAGGCGCGG
>DATFRE010000107.1:0-5621 GCA_035263545.1 Dongiaceae bacterium | reverse complement strand
CTTGTCCTCGACCGCCTGGAAGATCTGCTCGGTGCGCTCGATCCGGGTGCGCGCGGGCGCGCGGATATGGAGCTGGATCAGCCCCGCATCGACCTGGGGAAAGAAGTCGGTTCCGACCTGGAGCGAGAGCGTGACCGCGCCGGCGATGACGGCGAGCGCCACCCCCGGCAGGAGGAAGCGCCGGCGCAGCAGACCCTCGAGCGCCCAGCCATAGAAGTCGCGCATCCGGTCGAAGCCGTCGTTGAAGCGGTCATGGAAGCGGCTCAAGAGGTCGCGGGCCTTGCCGGCGGCATGACGCGCCTGCTCGCCGCGCAGGAGCAGGCGGATGATGACGGGGGTCAGCGTGCGGGAGATGACATAGGAGGCGATCATGGCGAAGACCACCGCCATGCCCAGCGGGGCGAAGAGATAGAAGGCCGGCCCCTGCAGGAAGAAGACCGAGACGAAGACGCTGCAGATCGCCAAGGTCGAGACCAGGGTCGGCAAAGCGATGCCGGCGGAGCCCTGCAGCACCGCCTCATCGAAGGGCATCTTCTCCTCGAACAGGCGGTGGGTGTTCTCGATGGCCACGGTGGAATCGTCCACCAATATGCCGACGGCGAGCGCGAGCCCGCCCAAGGTCATGGTGTTGACGGTCTGGCCCAACGCCCCCAGCACCGCGACCGAGGTCAGGATCGAGAGCGGGATCGAGACCATGACGATGAGGGTCGACCGCCACGAGCCGAGGAAGAGCAGGATCATGAGGGCCGTGAGACTGGCGGCGATCGCGCCTTCCCGCAGCACGCTGCCGATGGCCTCCTGCACGAAGACCGACTGATCGAAGAGCAGGCTGATCTTCATGCCCGGCGGGGCCGCCGCCTGGATATCGGGCATCGCCGCCTTGACGCGGTTGACCACGTCGAGGGTCGAGGCATCGCCGTTCTTGATGATGGTGAGCAGCACCGCGCGCCGCCCCTCGGCGCGGACGATGTTCTGCTGCACGGCCCAGCCGTCGCGCACATGGGCGACGTCGCTGAGGCGGATCGTGGTGCCGCCGACCTGGCGGACCGGGACGTTGTTGAGGGAGGCCAGCGTCGGCGCCGTCGCGTCGAGGCTGACGATATATTGCCGGTTGCCCATCTTGGCGTCGCCCGAAGGCAGCGTCAGGCTCTGCGCGTTGACGGCATTCACCACGTCGTTGGGGGTGATCCCCTTGGCGTAGAGCGCCGCGGGATCGAGATCGACCATGATCTGGCGGTATTTGCCGCCATAGGGCGTGGGCAGCGTGATGCCCTGAATGGGGGCGAGGGCCTGGCGCAGGCGGTAGATTCCGTAGTCGTAGAGCTGCTGCTCGTTCAATTTGTTGGAGCTCAGGCTGAGCTGCAGCACCGGCACGCTGGAGGCGTTGTACTGCACGATGATCGGCGGCTGGATGCCGGGGGGCATCAGGGCGCGGATGGCGTTGGTCGCCGAGACGATCTGGGCGATGGCCAGATCGATGTTCACATTGGGCTGGAAGAAGATCTTGGTGACGGAGATGCCCTCCAGCGTCTGCGCCGTCATGTTGCGGATGTCGTTGACGTTGGAGCTGATGGAGTACTCGCTATAGGTCGTGACCCGCTGGTCCATCTCCCGCGGCGTCAGGTTGGAGTACTGCCAGATGACCGTGACGACCGGGATGTTGATGCGCGGGAAGATATCCTTGGGCGAGGTGATGGCGGCGCTGATGCCGAGAAAGAGGATGGCGAGCGCCATCACGTAGAAGCTATGGGGATAGCGCAGCGCAAAGCGGACGATGCCCATGGGCCAGACCCCGCGGTGGCGATTCCCTGCGCCCGGTCCCTAGCTGAGGGCCGGCGGCGCCATGAACTCGGGCCCGACGGGATCGACGATCTCCTCCCGGAGAATGTCGTCGATCTCGGCCTTGGCCTTGCCGTCGAGCGACCAGCCGCCGATGCCGTCGACCGGCTGGAGTTGATCGGGGCGCCGCGCGCCCCATAGCCCGGAGGAGACACCCTGGTCCAGCATCCAGCGCAGCGCGAGATGGATGACCCGCTTGCCGTAGCGGCGCCGGGCGAGCTGGTCCAAGCACCTCACCGCGTCGAGATAATGGCCGAAGCGGGGCTGCTGGAACTTCGGGTCGCCGCGCCTGAGATCGTCGCCTTCGAAGCTCGTCTCGTCGCGCATCCGGCTCGAGAGAAGGCCGCGGCAAAGCGCCCCATAGCCCAGGACCGCGATGTTGTGCCGCAGGCAATAGGGCAGGATTTCGGCCTCGATGCCGCGCTCGAAGAGGTTATAGGGCGGCTGCAGCAGATGGAGCGGGGCCACCTTGCGGAACCGCTCCATCTGCTCGACGGAAAAATTGCTGACGCCGATCGCCCGAACCTTGCCCTGGGCCAGGAGCTCACCCATCGCCGCGGCGGTCTCCTCGATGGGGACCAGCGGATCAGGCCAATGCACCTGGTAGATATCGATGACGTCGGTCTGGAGGCGCCGGCGCGACTCATCGATCTCCTGCAGGATGCGCGCGCGGCTTGCATTGCGGTAGGGCTTGCCGTCCCGCCAGCCGAGGCCGACCTTGGTGGCGATCGCGACCTGCCCGCGCCGCCCGCCTTGGGCAAAGGCCTTGCCGACAATCTCCTCCGACCGCCCGAAGCCATAGACAGGCGCCGTGTCGATGAGGGTAATGCCGTGCTCGACCGCGCTGCGCAGCGTGGCGATCGCCGCCGCCTCGTCGGTGCCGCCCCACATCCAGCCGCCGATCGCCCAGGTCCCGAGACCGACGCGGGAGATCTTGAGCGCCGTGCCGGGGACCGCGGCAAATTCCATCGTGCTCTCGAGTCTATTGGCGGGAAGGGCCATGACTCAGTCCTTTCAGCTGGGCTTCAGCTTCTTGGGCCGAGGGATCGCGCGCAGAAGCGCTTGCCAACTGCGGCAGGGATGTGCCGGCAGGCCAAGGGCCGAGCCGAATGTCTCGATCCATCGAAGACCCTGACAACGGATATAGGTCACTGCGATCGGCTACAGGCCCGGATTTGGGAATTTCTCGCTCCGGCGTTATTCGATCCTTGCCGCGACTTTTCCGGTTTTGCGCTAAATGCTGCAGCTGCGAAGACGGGGCATAGCGCCTATGCACAGGTTTTGTTTCGTCATCCCGGCGAAAGCCGGGATCCAGGGGCAACCAGTGAGATCAATGGCTCTGGATTCCGGCTTTCGCCGGAATGACGATAAGGGGGTGGGGCCGCTTAAGCTCGGTGCGGAAACAGCTGCCTCAATGCGGCAGGAGCTGGCGTGTCGCCAGGTTGCGCATCAGGGCGATGACGCCGAAATCCCAGGGGGCGATGCGGTCGGCATGATGGACGGTGTTCGCGAGCGTGCCGAGCTTCTCGCTGGAGATGGCGACGCGGTCGCCGGGCTTGTGGGTGAAGCCCTCGCCGGGGCGGTCGCGGTCCTTGGTCGGCGCGAACATGGTGCCGGTGAAAAGCACCATGCCATCGGGATATTGATGGGTATTGCCCATGGTCTGGGCGATGAGGTCGAGGGGATCGCGGCTGATCTTCGACATGGAGCTGCCGGCCTCCAGCCGGAACCCGTCAGTGCCGGCGATCTCCAGCGCGAGGTCGGCCTTGCGGACATCCTCGATCCCGAAGCTCCCGTCGATGAGGCGAATGAAGGGGCCGATGGCGCAGGACCCGTTATTGTCCTTGCCGCGCCCGAGCAGCAGGGCGCTCCGGCCCTCGAAATCCCGGAGATTGACGTCATTGCCCAGGGTCGCGCCGACGAGCCGCCCGCGGGCATCGACCACCAGCACGACCTCCGGCTCGGGATTGCTCCAGAGCGAGGCGGGATGCACGCCGATGCGCGCGCCATGGCCCAGCGCCGACATGGGCTGGGCCTTGGTGAAGACCTCCGCATCGGGGCCGATGCCGACCTCGAGATATTGCGACCAGAGCCCGCGGCCGAGCAGCATCTCCTTGGCCTTGCGCGCTGGCTCCGAGCCGGGCTTGATCGCGGCGAGGTCGACGCCGAGCTCGCCCATCAGCTTGTTGCGGATGGCATCGGCCGCCCGCGGATCGCCCTTGGTGCGCTCCTCGATCACCCGTTCCAGGAGGCTCGCCGCGAAGGTGACGCCGCAGGCCTTGATCGCCTGCAGATCGACCGGTGCCAGCAAGAAGGGCTTCGCCTCGTCGCGGCGCGGCTCCTCGCTGTTGTCGATGATGGCAGCGATGGGGCCGAGATCGCGGCCCTTCGCCGCAGCGGCGGCGAGCGCCTTGGCCGGCTCGGCCTCGTTCAGCAGCAGCGCGCTCAAGGGATGGCTCTGGGAGACGTCGATCGCCTTGCCCTGGCGGACCGCGATGACCGCCGGCCCCACCCCCGGCAGCCAGACGCGTCCCAGCAGCAGCGCGCGCTCGGCATCCCGCGGCAGAACCTTCATCGTCTTGGTCATGCGAACATCCCTTTCTGCGGGCTCGGATCCGACGCCGGCGCTACCAGAGGCTTCCCTGATCCTTCGATACCGCCGCGGCGCGGCGGACGGCGGCGGGCTTCGGCCGTTTCGCGCGCGCTCCCCCTTCGGCCGTCGCGCCGATGCTTCCATCGGTGAATTCGATGCCGAGCGAGGCCCCGGGTTGGACCGCCGCCGCGCGCAGCACCGGCTTGCCGGCGGCATCGCGCACGAGCGCGAAGCCGCGGGCCAGCACCTGCTCATAGGAGAGGCTCTCCAGGAGCCGATCCAGCCCCTCGAGCCGATCCCAGAGGCGGTTCAGCATATCGCCCAGCAGCCGGCCCTCCAGCCGCGCCAGGGCCAGGTGCTGGCTGCGCTCGCGCAGCAGGGCGCGCATGCCGCCGACCAGCCGCTCCCCGGCATGGAACACGGCCTGGCGATGGGTCTCGATCTGCTGGCGCGGAGTGGGCAATTTCGCGTAAAGCCGGAGCAGCAAGTCCCAGCGGCGTTGGAGATAGCCGATACGCGCATTGATGAGGCGCTCGACGCAGCCATCGAGCGTCTGAATGCGCTCGGCAATGAGCTGCGCCGGGCGCGGCAGGCCGCGGGCAAGCCCCTCGAGGCGCAGCCTTGCCTCCTCGGTCAGGCGGCGCATGGCGCGGGCAAGCCGGGCGCCATCCTGCATCACATCGGCCAGGAGCTCGGCCCTCACGGGGACGGCGATCTCGGCGGCGGCGGTGGGGGTGGGCGCGCGGCGATCCGAGGCATGGTCGATCAGGGTCGTGTCGGTCTCGTGCCCGACGGCGGAGATGAGGGGGATGGTGCTGGCCGCGGCGGCGCGCACCACGATCTCCTCGTTGAAGGCCCAGAGATCCTCCAGGCTCCCGCCGCCGCGGGCGACGATCAGGAGATCGGGCCGCGGCAGCGGTCCGCCGGGGCGGATGGCGTTGAAGCCGGCGATGGCGGCGGCGATCTGCTCCTTGGCGCCCTCGCCCTGGACCAGCACCGGCCAGAGCAGCACGCGGCGCGGGAAGCGGTCTTCCAGACGATGCAGGATGTCGCGGATCACCGCCCCGGTGGGCGAGGTGATGACGCCGATCACCTCCGGCAGGAAGGGAAGCCGGCGCTTGCGCTCGGCATCGAACAGCCCTTCGCCGGCAAGGCGCTTGCGCCGCTCCTCGAGCAGCCTCAGGAGCGC
>DATFRE010000106.1:0-2923 GCA_035263545.1 Dongiaceae bacterium | reverse complement strand
TCGGCATCAAGGATCCCGTCGACGAGACGCGCTGGGTGCAGGCCTTCGCCGATGAGTTCGGCTATCCCCATGGCATCGTCGCCGAATGTCATCTGGCGGAGCCCGATGCCAGCGATGTGCTGGAGCGCCATATGGCCTTCGCCAATGTCCGCGGCATCCGTGATTTCGGGCCCGGGGATTACCTAACCAACCCGGCCTGGCAGGCCGGCTACAAGCTGCTCGCGCGCCACAATCTCGTCTGCTGCCTCGATACGCGCCCGGACCTCTTTCCCAAGGTCATGGCGCTGGCCGACAAGACGCCGGAGGTCACTCTCGCCATCGATCATTGCGGGATCCCGCAGAAGCGCACGCCGGAATATTTCGAGGCCTGGCGCCGCGGCATCTTCGAGCTCGCCAAGCTGCCGAACATCTGGATGAAGATCTCCGGTCTCGGCATGGGCGACCATCGCTGGACCGTGGAGAGCCTCCGGCCCTATGTCCTCACCTGCATCGAGGCCTTCACCCCGGCGCGGGTCATCTTCGGCACCAACTGGCCGGTGGACCGCATGTACAGCTCCCATCCCGATCTCATCGAGGCCTATGCGACGATCATCTCCGGCTTCAGCGAGCTGGAGCAGCGGACCATGTTCGCGGAGAACGCCGAAGGGCTGTTCCGGATCTGAGGAGGACGCCGCTTCTGAGCGAGGAAGGACCAACCATGATCAAGCGCGTGAGTCTGGTGAAACGCAAGGAGGGCATGAGCCGCGAGGCCTTCCTCGCCCATTGGATGGGTCCCCATGCGGAAATCGTGCGCCAGCTACCGGGCCTCAGGGGCCTGCGCTTCGGCGTGGTCGAGCGCTGGTCGCCGGCGGAAGCGGGCTGGGACGGCGTGGGCGAGCTCTGGTTCAACGACATCGCCGCTGCCCAAGCCGCCTTCAAGGCCGAGCCCCATATCAGCCGGCTGATCGCCGATCGCGAGAAGTTCCTGGGCGAGATGCAGTGGTGCTTCGTTGAGGAATACACGGCGATCTCCCCGCCCCAGGGCGCCTGGCGCCGCCGGCTGGAGGAGAGGCCATCATGAGCTGGAGCATCGGCGCGGGGCTCGAAGGCAAAGGCGTCATCGTCACCGGCGCTGCGGGCGGCATCGGCCGTGAGATCGCGCTCGCCTTCGCCAAGGCGGGGTGCCATGTCGCTGCGATGGACATCAATGAGAAGGGCGTCAGCGAGATCGCTGCCCTCATGGAGGGTGGCCGGCATCTGGCGATGGCCGTCGATCTGCGCGACATCGCCGGGCATGAGGCGCTCATCGCCAAGGTTCAGAAGCAGTTCGGACGCCTCGACGTGCTGGCCAATACCGCGGCGATCCTCATCCGCCGGGCCGATATCGATGAGGTGACGGAGGAGGATTGGGATCTTCAGCACGATATCAACCTGAAGGCCGGCTTCTTCCTCAACCGCGCCGTCGCCCGCGCGCTCAAGGCCCAGGGCCGTGGCGGTCGCATCATCAACTTCACCTCGCAAGCCTGGTGGTCCGGCGGCTTCGGCGGCTCGGTCATCTATGCCGCGAGCAAGGGCGGCGTCGTCTCCATGACCCGGGGCCTTGCCCGCAGCTATGCCAAGGACCGCATCACCGTAAACGCGGTCTCACCCGGTGCCGCCGATACCGCCATGCTGCGCGGCGGCCTGAACGAGGACCAGCTCGCCCAGCAGATCGCCCAGATCCCCATCGGCTACATGGCCCCGCCCTCGGACCTCGCCGGCACGGTGCTGTTCCTCGCTTCCGACCACGCCAGCTACATCACCGGCGCCACCATCAATGTCAGCGGCGGCTGGCTGATGTACTGACGACCGCCGGAACGCCAAAGGAGGGAGAGCATGGAAGCCGACAACTTCAAGGGCCGCAGGGCCATCGTCACCGGCGGGGCCCGGGGAATCGGCGACGCCATCATCCAGGCGATGCGGGCCGCCGGAGCCGATGTCGTCTCCCTCGACAAGATCGAGCCGGAGGAGGCGCGGCCCGGCGTCAGTTATCTCGAATGCGATGTCTCGGACCCCAAGAGCGTCGATGCGGCTTTCACTGCCATCGACCTCGGCGGCGACACGCCCGACATACTGGTGAACAATGCCGGCATCCAGCGGGTCGGCCTGATCGGCAAGCTTCCCTTCGAGGAATGGCAGGCGGTCATCGGGACCCATCTCACCGGCTTCTTCCTCTGCGCCTCCCAGGCGGTGCCGCGCATGGTGAAGCGGGGCAAGGGCGGGGCCATCATCAGCATCGCCTCGGCCGCCGCCTATGTCGGCATCCCCGGCCGCGGGCCTTATTGCGCAGCCAAGGCCGGAATCGTGGGCCTGACCCGCACCCTGGCGCTGGAGGTGGCCGCGGTCGGCATCCGGGTCAATGCCATCGCCCCGGGCTATACGCGCACCAAGCTGGTCGAGGAAGGGATCAGGAACGGCTCCCTCAAGGAGGAATGGATGCTGGAGCGCGTGCCCATGGGCCGCCTGGCCCAGCCGGCGGAGATCGCCGGCATCGCCTGCTTCCTCGCCAGCGATGCCGCCGCCTATATCACCGGCCAGGTCATCACCGCCGATGGCGGCTGGACCATCCAGGGCCAGAGCCGGACCCCCGGCTGGCTGACCACCACCCAAGGCGCCCAATAAGCTGAACGCGAATTTTCTTGCTGCCGGAGACGGCGCGGAAGACCATGGCTGCGCTGCTCAGGGAGGGACGGGCCTATGCGGATGGTCTCGCGCGGATTGCTGGCTTCGGGCCTGGTCATGGGCGCGCTCGGCTTGCAGGGCGTGCCGCCCGCCGCCGCGGCCTCGCTGATCGTCGTCGAGCGCGCGACCACCGATCATGTGACGCCGCTTCACTAAGTCATTGATCCGGGCCGGGCTCGCCCGTGTCCGTGCAGGAAATGCCTCTCCCATGCTGACTTCTCTA
>DATFRE010000105.1:0-3342 GCA_035263545.1 Dongiaceae bacterium | reverse complement strand
CGGTCCTCTTCGCTCTCGCCACCGGCCTGTTCGCCCCGCGGTCGTGGGACGGGCCGCATATGATCGCGGGATATGTGGTAGCCGGGCTCCTCCTGTTCCGCGCCGTCTGGGCCTTCTTCGGCGCTCCCTATAGCCGCGTCGCCAGCTTCGCCTTCCCGCCCCGCCAAGTGATCGCCCATTTCGCCAGCCTGCTGCGCCGGCGGCCGGCCCATTACACCGGCCACAACCCGAGCGGCGCGGCGATGATCCTCGCCGTCTTCGCTGTCCTCTGCCTCCTGGTCCTGACCGGCTTCCTCGTTCAGGGCGGGGTCGAGAAGCAGGGCCCGCTTGCGGCCTTCACCACCTATGCCTTCGGGATGACAGTCCGAGGCATTCACAAGCTCGTCGCACTGCTGCTTCTGGGGATGATCGCCGGCCATCTCGCCGGCGTGGCCGCCGGCTCGCTCCTGTTCAAGGAGCGGCTGGTCGGCGCCATGATCGACGGGCGCAAGCCCGGCGCCCACCCGGCTTCATCTGCCGCACCGGGCCGGCCGCTCGCTGGCTTCGGCCTGTTCGCTCTGTTGGGCGTCATTCTCGCGACCGCCTTACTCCTGCTGTCGCGCCTGCCGCCGCTCGGCATGCCCGCGATTCCCGCCGATCGGGCGATGCTGACCGAATGCGGGTCCTGCCACCGGCCCTTCCATCCGAGTCTCCTGCCCCGGGCGGCCTGGGCCCGGCTCATGGCCGATCTGGGCGATCATTTCGGCGAGGATGCGAGCCTGGCGCCCGCCGTGCGCGACGAGATTGCCCGCTATCTCGAGCTTTACGCAGCGGAGAGCTGGGACAGCAAGGCCGCCCATCGCTTCTCCGTCCTCGCTGCCGGCGATCCGACCCGTATCACCGCGACCCCAGCCTGGCAGCGGATCCATCGCGGGATCGATCCCGCCCTCTTCCGCTCCCATGCCGTGGGATCGCGCAGCAACTGCGCCGCCTGTCACGCCGACGCCGATGGCGGCCGCTTCGATCCCCAAGCCATCGCATTACCTGAAGGAACCCAGCCATGACCCCAGCACGCTTCTGTCTTGCCCTGCTCGCGACGACCCTCCTCTTCGCCCAGCCTTCCTTTGCCGAGCCGGCGCGCGATGCCATCCTGGGCCAGCTTGCCGCCGAGGCGAAGCAGGCCAACCCGGCCTTCGCCGGATTCTCTGCCGAGCGCGGCCAGCAGTTCTGGCAGGCGGTACATACGGGCGGCAGGGCGGAGACGCCCTCCTGCACCAGCTGCCATACCAAGGACCCGACGGCAGAGGGCCGGAGCCGCGCCGGCAAGGCCATCGCCCCCATGGCGGTCTCCCGCACGCCGGACCGCTTCACCGATGCGGCCAAGGTCGCGAAGTGGTTCGAACGCAACTGCAATACCGTTCTCGGCCGCGCCTGCAGCGCGGTCGAGAAGGGCGACATCATCACCTATCTCTCCGCACAATGAGGTCACGCCCCATGAGACTGCTTCCGACGTCGCTCTTCGCCGCCGGCTTCCT
Source organism: Dongiaceae bacterium (assembly GCA_035263545.1). Taxonomy (GTDB): domain Bacteria; phylum Pseudomonadota; class Alphaproteobacteria; order Dongiales; family Dongiaceae; genus DASXQK01. The sequence goes on along the minus strand of DATFRE010000105.1, from coordinate 1,828 downwards.
CTGCCTCGCCGCCACAGTCCCGGCTCGCGCCGAAGGCGGAGCAACGGTTCCGCCGATCGACAATCCCGTCGTGCAGAAGGAATGCGGCGCCTGCCATATCGCCTATGCCCCGCAGATGCTGCCCACGCGTTCCTGGCAGGCGATCATGGGCAATCTCGGCGATCATTTCGGCGAGAACGCGTCGCTGCCCGCCTCCGACGGCGCGACCATCCTTGCCTATCTCGTTGCCCATGCGGGTGATGCGCCCAGCACGGCAAATGGCAGGCGCTTCATGCGCAGCAACCCCGCCGATGCCACGCCGCTCAGGATCACCGATACACGCTTCTGGAAACGCGGGCACAACGAGATCTCGGCTGCCAGCTTCGGCGCGCCGAACGTGAAATCGAAGGCCAACTGCGTCGCCTGCCACAGCGGCGCCGCCGCCGGGCAGTATGGCGAGGAGGAGTAGCTCTACTCGGCCAGCCCCGGCGCCACGTCATAGACCCTGGCGCGGAAGGCTTCGCTCAGCGCTTCCAGCTCGCCGGCGAGCACGCGGCTCTCGCTGACCGGCGGCAGGTGCCGGCGGATCTCGGCCACCAGCGGGGCGAGAGCCGCCGGCGCTTGGCGGTCCGTCGCGAAGAGCGCCTGGGAGCCGATCGCGCCGAGAATGGCGAGGCCGGCTTCGAGGCATCGGCCGGCCTCCTCCTGGGCGCTCCAGGCAAGGAAGGTGGGCGGAGCCACATCGTTTTGGCCGAAGCCGCCGCCCTCGCTGCCCGGCAGGAAGTTGCGCTGGGCCGCACGCCGGGCCTGCTCGGCATAGCCCACCTGGACCATGCCCAGGCAACCCATATAGCCCTCACCCTTCTGGAGCTGGTCCGGGAGAAGCGAGTGGTTGCCATGGAGCAGCTTCGAGCTGTGGCGATCCGCCAGCAGGCAGAGATCCGCCATGGCCGCGGCGAGGTTGTCCATGGCCGGATGGGCCATGGCGTTGTGATAGCCGCCGGTGCTGTAGACCCGGGCCTTGGGATTGCCCGGACCGGGGGCCAGGAAGACAGGGTTGTCCGTGATGGCGCGAAGCGAGGTCTCGGCCGCCGCGGCCGCGGCCGTCACCGCGCGGCGATATTGGGCCAGAACCCGAGGCAAGATGCGATAGCTGACCGGGGCCTGATAGGGCCGCCGCTCGGCATTGCCCCCGGCAATGAGGGCCCGCAGCCGGGCCAGGGTCTCCGCCTCGGCCGCATCGCCCCAGAGTTCCTCCAGCTCCTCGGCGAAATGGCCGTGGGGGACCCGGATCGCCTCGGCCGAGAGAGCGAAAATCTCCTCCGCCAGCAGCAGACGGCGCTGGCCGGCCGCGGCGGAATCCGCCAGCAGAGCCGATGCCGCCGGCGAGCCGTTGATGAGGGCGAGCATCTCCTTCTCGCCCAGCACCATTCCCTCGGCGAGGCCGTTGAAGAGCGGCGCCAGAGCGGTGATCTCGCCGGCACCTCCCTGGCCGGCCATGCTGACCTTGGGCAGGCGCTGAGACCGGAGCATGCCGGCTACCGCGGCCGCGACCTCGGGCGAGATCGCCGCATGACCCTCGACATAGTTGGCGAGCCGGGCGAAGACGATGCCGCGCACGACCCGCTCGGGTAGCGCCGGACCGAAGGCGACGAAGGAGCCGTGCGGGGCGCGCTGGGCATGCTTCCTGCGCTGCTCGGGCGTCAGACGCTTGCTGGCGAACTGGCCATACCCGCTGGTCACGCCATAGATGGTGATCTCCGGATCGCTGTCGAGAAGATCGAGAAACTGCCGTCGCGTCTCGCTCATGCGCGCCAGCGCCGCCGGGCTGAAGCCTGCGCCATCGCCA
>DATFRE010000104.1:0-12219 GCA_035263545.1 Dongiaceae bacterium | reverse complement strand
ATCAGGACCGGACCTTGCGCGCCGGCGACTACGCCTGCCGGGCCCCGGGAGCGATGCACACGGCCGGCAGCGAGGAAGGTGCTGTCATGCTGCTGATCTACAGCCGGCCATGAAGAGGGACGAGCGGCCGCTTGGCATCGTCTCGGCGCTGCCGGAAGAGATGGGAAATCTCGGCCTCGCTTTGGACGAGGGCGACGTGGTCGAGGTCGCGGGATTCCATTTCCGACATGGCCGGGTGGACGGCCATGCGGTGGTGCTGGCAGAGGCCGGCTGCGGCAAGGTCGCCACGGCCCTAGTCGGGAGCCTGCTGCTGGAACGCTTCGGCTGCCGGGGCCTGGTCTTCTCCGGCGTGGCGGGCGGGCTCGACCCCGATCTCGCCATCGGGGATATCGTGATCGCCGAGGAGCTGATCCAGCATGATTATGGGGCCGTCGCCGATGGCCATCTCACGGCCTATCATCCGGGCCTGCCGCCCATCGGCGAGGTCACGAAGGGCCCGGGCTTTCTCCTCGATCCCGAGCTGCGCCGGGCCATCGCAGCGAGCATTGCGGGCTTCGCCTTGCCGCCATCGACCGAGGGCGGTCGGGCGCCGCGGGTGCTGCTGGGGCGGGTCCTGTCCGGCGATCAGTTCGTCAATTGCGTCGCCACCCGTGACCGGCTGCATGCCGATTTCGGTGGCCAGGCGGTGGAGATGGAGGGTGCTGCGCTCGCTCAGGTGGCCGAGCGCTTCGGCGTGCCCTGCGTCGTCGTGCGATGCCTCAGCGACCTCGCCGGCGCCGAGAGCCACATGGATTTCGCGACCTTTCTGACCGAGGCGGCCGGCGCCGCCGCCACCGTTGTCCGCCGGCTGATCCCGGTCATCCCGGCCGCGTAGCCCAAAACGCCGACGTCACCCAGTTTACTTTCGTCATCCCGGCGAAAGCGGGGATCCAGGATTGCAAGAGCTCGCTGATTGCCCTGGACGCCGGCTTTCGCCGGGGTGACTTACGGCGCGGTGTGGCGGCTGTACCAGGCGTCGAGGAGGCTTTTGGATTCGGCGATCTCCCCGGGCGACATCTTGCTGGCGAGCGCCTTCATGTCTTCGACGACCCTGGCGCGATCGGGGCTCGGCGGCATCGCGTTTTCGGCGATGGCGAGCCACATATGCGCGATGGGAAAGCTGGGCGGCACCCCCTTTCCCATGGTGTAGAGGATCGCGAGGCCGAGCTGGGCGTCGATATTCCCCTGCAGCGCCGCCGCATGATACCAGTAGGCGGACTGGGTGAAATCCGCCGCCAGACCCAGCCCATAGAAATAAATGGCACCGAGATTGGCCTGGGCGACCGGATCGCCGGCCTTGGCCGGGTCCTCGAACTCCATAAAGGCCCGGAAATAGGCGCCGCGCTGCATATAGACAAGACCAGCCGCGGTATCGGCAAGCGCAGGCCCTCCGCCGAGCATCAGCAGGAAAGGGATGGCGAGGGCTGATTGCCAGCCCCGCCGGCGATCGCGCCTCTGCTCGAGCAGAACCCTGCCGGATCGCGTCATGTCCGGCCGGACTGCCGCCGCCTGTCTTGCCTTGGTCCGCCGCATCATCCTTGCCGTCGACGTCACTCTGGCTCGAGTAAATACAACATCGCCGCGCCCGCCACGACTGGTCATCCGGCCTAGACCGAAGGCTTGGATGCTCCGAGCAGCGAGATGACCTCGGCGAGCAGCGCCCGCTGACGCTCGGCCGCGGCGCTGCCTTCGGCAATGACTTCCGCGGCCCGGTCGAATTCGAGCAGGCCGATATGGCCGAGACGCGGCGAGATGGTGACGTCCGGCGGCTCGCCCGCCAGGCGCGAGCGCGTCACCCTGTCGAGCAGGATGTTCAGGGACTGCACCATGGTGCCGAACAGGCTGGGGGCATCGGGCTCCCGCCCAAAGAGCTTGCGCAGCCACGAACCCAGACCATGGTTCCCTTGTCCCTGGACGTGTCCCGGCAAGAGATCGAATCCGATGGCCCGGGCAATACGCTGGCCGGGCATGCGGATGCGCCCGATGGGATCGGCGTTCAGATTGACGGCGATGACGACGCGGGCACCCATGGCGCGGCAGACGGAGACGGGCAGGGGATTGACGAGCGCGCCATCCACCAGCCACCGCCCATCCACCTCAACCGGCGCGAAGAGGCCCGGCAGCGAGAAGCTGGCGCGCAGCATCTCCACCACGCTGCCCTGGCGCAGCCACACTTCGTGGCCGGTGAGCAGATCGGTCGCCACGCAGGCGAAAGGGACCGGAAGCTCCTCGATCTTGAGATCGCCCAGCTGCTCACGCAGCGCCGCGGTCAGACGGTTTCCGGAAATCATGCCGCCGCGGACTCGGAAATCGAGGTGTCCGGCGATGCGGAACCGGTTCAGGCCCAACACCCAGTCCTCCAGGGCATCGAGCCGGCCGGCGAGCGCAAGGGCGCCGACGAGCGCGCCCACCGAGGTGCCACAGACCACCTCCGGCTTGATCCCGGCCCGCTCGAGGGCACGCAGCACACCGATGTGCGCCCAGCCGCGAGCACCCCCGCCGCCGAGTGCGAGGCCGATCCGGGGGCTGGTCATGGGCTCTCGGCTCCCGCCCGCGTTAGTCGAGGAAGGCCGCAATCTCATGGATCTCGATCAGCGTCGGCCCGTCCACCCGGAATGATTCCGAAAGCGCGGTCTTCAGGGCCTCCAGGCTCCCCGGACGGCAGGCTCGGCAGTGAAAGGCCCGGGCCAGGGCCTGGAAATCGGGATTGCGCGGTTTCACCGCGATCTCCGGGATGCCGCGGCCCCGCATATCGCCGGCGATCTGCTCCAGAGCATCGTTGTTCCAGAGCAGGATGGGCAGCGCCAGCTTAAGCTCCATGGCGGTCGCGAGCTCCTGCATGGTGAAAAGGAAGCCGGCATCGCCGGCGATCGCCACCACGGCGCGCGCCGGCGCGGCGAGTTTGGCCCCGATTGCCGCCGGCAGGGCATAGCCCAGCGTTCCGAAGCCTTGGGGATGGAACCAGCTGCGTGGCCGGCGACAGACGAAGTAGGTGGCGCCGGTATAGGCGATTTGGGTCATGTCGCTGACGACGATGCCGTCATCGGGCAGTACACTGCGCAGCGCATCGAGGACGGTGGCATGCTTGCGCGCCAAGGGCCGCCAGGACGCCGCATGAGTGGCCCGCACCCCGGCGGCCCGAGCCAGGTCCGCAGGCCGTGCCGCGACCCTGTCCCCGAGCAGGGTCAGCACCGTGCCGGCGTCGGCCAGAATGGCGATATCGGGGGCGTAGTCGCGGACCAGCACGCGCGGGTCGAGATCGACGCGGATGAGCGTGCCTAGGATCGGCAGGCGGTCGGTCCAATGATGTGTTTCGGCTAGCTCGGTACCGATGGCCAGAACGACATCGGCCTCGGCCAGAACCTCCCGTGTGGCGGGCAGGGGCAGGGTGGAGCCGAGGCTCTGGGGATGATCGTCCGGGACATTGCCCTTGGCCGCGGTGGTCGGGATCAGCAGCGCGCCGGACCTCTCGATGAACCGCCGCAGCGCCGCCCCCGCCTCTAGCGTGCCGCCGCCGGCAATGACCACGAGCCTCTCAGCGGAATCGATGAGCGCCGCCGCCGCGGCGAGGGCAGCTGGGTCGGGTTCAGGCCGCTTGCGCTTGCCACGGCTGTCGGTGGCGGCAACGCCTGGGCCCGCCAGGACATCGAGCGGGATCTCGATATGCACCGGCCGCGGGCGCGCCGCCTCGAAAACCCCATAGGCGTCGGCCATGGCGCCCGCCAGTTCGCGCGGGTCCATGATCGTGCGGCTGAAAGCGGTGAGCGGCGCCATGACGGCCTGCTGGTCCGTGATCTCATGCAGGCGCCCGCGGCCCTTGCCCAGATCCTCGCGGGCGTTGACGCTGCTCAGCACCAGCATGGGCACGGAATCCGAGAAGGCTTGGCCGATGGCCGTCCCGGCATTCACCACCCCTGGCCCGGTGATGAGCATGCACACACCAGGCTTGCCGGAGGCGCGGGCATAGCCGTCGGCCATGAAGCCGGCGCCCTGCTCATGGCGCACGCCGATATGGCGGATCCGGCTCTGGGCCAAGCCCTTGTAGAAGTCGAGGGTATGGACGCCGGGAATGCCGAACACCGTATCGACGCCGCTCGCCTCGAGGAAGGCGATGGCCGATTGCCCGCAGTTCTGATTGACGCCCAGGGAATCCATGGCCGGCACTCTGCCGGTTCGCCAAGCCCCCCGCAACAGCTGGGTCGGCGGGCTCAGTTGGCGGGTTGGACGGATTTCTCCAGCGCGGCCACCAGCTTTTCGACCATCGGCTTGGTAACGGAGAAGGGATCGGCGTCGGGGCTCAGATCGTTGATCTCCGCGCGCCAGACATAGCGCCCGCTATCCCGCTCATAGACTCCGAGAGTGATGCGATAGCCACGGGCAACGGTATCCGTGCTCTGGCCGCTGTCGTTCGTATCGATGGCGATGTGAACCTGGGCGCTGGCCTGGTCGTTCACGCCCAGGGAGAGGCTGCTCTCGCGCCGACCGGTGGGATCGGCGTTGATCGAGAAGACGAGGCCGGTGCCCTCAGGCTGATAGTGGAAGCCATGGGCGGTCAGCGTGTCCTTGAGCGCGGTGTCGACGTGGTTGGCGATTTCGGTGTTCTGGGAGAGTTCGGTCTCGAAGGTCGACCCCGCCGGGATCTTGCCATAGCTGACCACGGCGAGCTGCATCGGGTCGTCGGCCCGGACGGAAGCCGGCGCGAGCAAGGCCGACGTCAGAATGAGGGCAGCCGCTAAGGCCGGTCCGAAACCTGGGCTCATTGCCCGCTCCTCCTCAGCTACTCTAGGCGATATAGTGTGAAGGAAAGAACAATTCGAGGGTCGTTCCCATGAATGACGCAGCCTTGCGGCAAGCGGCGCCAGATCAGGCAGTCAGCCTGTCTCATATGCCCTTCACCTTCGACCGGGGCATCGCGCACCGGGCTGCCATCGGCCTGATCGTGCTCGCGACAGACCAGACGATCGAGCATGAGTTCCGCCAGATGCTGGCGATCGACGGCGTGGCCTTCTACGAGACCCGGATCCACAACGCCGCCGAGATCAATCCGGCGACGCTCACGGAGATGGAGAAGGGCATGGCCGGAGCCACGGGCCTGATCCTGCCTGGCTCGACCCTCGATGTGGTGGCCTATGGCTGTACCTCGGGCACGGTGGTGATCGGGGAGGACAAGGTCTTCGCCCGCATCCGCGAGGCCCGCCCCGGGATCGCCTGCACCACCCCGATCACGGCAGCCATTGCCGGGCTGAAGGCGCTGGGCGCCCGGCGGATCGCCCTTCTCACGCCCTATATCGAATCCGTCAACCAGATGCTGCGCCGCTTCATCGAGGCCCGCGGCATCGATGTCCCGGTCATGGGGTCCTTCAACCATGAGAACGACACTGAGGTGGCGCGGATCACGCCGGATTCGATCAGCAACGCCGCGCACCGGCTGGTGGCCGCGGCGCCGATCGATGCGGTCTTCGTCTCCTGCACCAGCCTCCGGGTCGCCGCCATCGCCGAGGCGCTGGAGCGGGAGATCGGCGTGCCGGTGACCTCGAGCAACCATGCCCTTGCCTGGCATTGCCTGCGGCTGGCCGGCTACCGCGAGCCGGTCGCCGGCTTCGGCAGCCTGTTCAAGCTGCCGGGCTAGGTTTCCGGCCGGCCGTCGCGCGCCGGACGCCTTTCCCTTGCATCATGCCGGGGCTTGTCCGGAGCATGCACGTCTTGAGGCGCCTCCGCGTGCGGGATGCCGATGAGACCTGGTCAAACACCGTTATCGACGGCACGCAAACTCGTGGATGGTCGGCCTTCGCCGACCATGACGATTGAAAGAGTGCAGTTCACCAGTTTCAAACGGACAGCCATGGCACTTCGCCCGGCCGACCGAGGGTTGGCTCAGTACCGATCCAGAGTCAGCCCGGCGATGTCGATGGCGGGGGCGCGGCCGGCGATCAGATCGGCGACGATCCGGCTGCAGCCGGCCGCCATGGTCCATCCCATATGCCCCTGGCCGGTGTTGAGATAGAGATTGGCGATCTTGCAGCGCCCGATGATGGGCGGGCCGTCGGGGGTCATGGGCCTGAGACAGGCCCAGTAATCGGGCTTGTCATAGGCGGCCCCATGGGGGAAGAGCTCGCGGGCCACGCGCAGCATGCCGGCAAAATGGGACGCGTCATAGCTCGTGTCATAGCCGGCGAAATCGGCGGTGGCGGTCAGGCGCAGCCGGTCCCCCAAGGCCGCATAGGCCACGAGATTTGCCTCGTCGACGCCCCCGATCAGGGGCGTGGCCGCGCCCTCCGCAAGCGGCAGGGTCAGGGAATAGCCCTTCACCGGGTAGACCGGAAGGTCGAGGCCGAGCGGGCGCGCCAGGATCGGGCTGTAGCTGCCCAGCGCCAGGACATAAGCATCGCCCTCGACCCGGCCCTTGTCGGTGGCGATCCCGGTGATCTTGCCGCCCTGCTGCTCGATCCGCCTGACCTCGTGCTCATGCTTGAAATCGACGCCTCGGCCTGCAGCCACGGCGGCCAGGCCCTGGGTGAATTTCAGGCAATCGCCGCTTTCGTCGCGGGGCGCATAGATCGCGCCGATGAACTTGCCCTGGGCGGGGGCGAGCGCAGGCTCCAGCGCCGCGATCCGTGCCGGGTCGATCGCCTGGAGCTCGAGCCCATGCTCCTGGAGAAGCCGCATATTGGCGGTCCCGGTTTCGAAATGGGCCGGGTCGCGGTAGAGGTAGAGAAGTCCCTTGCGGATGGCGTGATACTCGACCGCCGTCTCCCGGGCGAGCTCGGCCAGCTGGGCTTGGCTATAGAGGCAGAGCGAGAGCTTTCTGAGCGTATTCGCCCGGTTACGCGCGGCGGTGCAATTGGCGAGGAAGCGCAGGCTCCACAGCCAGAGGCGCGGATCGGCCTTCAGCCTGAACTTGAGGGCGGCGTCGCTACGCCATAGAGATTGCAGCAAAATTTTCGGAGCACGGGGAGAGGCCCAGGAATAGACGTGACCCGGCGCGATCAGGCCGGCATTGGCATAGCTGGTTTCGAGTCCGGCCTTGGGTTGGCGATCGATGACGACGGTCTCATGGCCCTCGGCTGCCAGGTAATAGGCCGTCGTCACGCCAACCACGCCGCTGCCCAGGACGACGACACGCATCGCGCTTCCCCTCGCTCGGGCTCATGCTAGGGGCGCCGCGCCCTCAAGTCAGTCGGAAAAATTGGGCCGGCCCATCCTCCTGATGGATGGGACCGCCGATATACGCCGGGTTGTCCTGCATCCTTCATGCAGCTGATACATTATTGCCACAGGATGCCGCTGGCACTGCCGCCTATCCACCGGCAGCGCTGACCGGTGGCGGCGGCGCGCCGGGCTGGCATAATGGCTGCCCTCGAGCAGCCGGTGAGGAAGGTCATGGGAATTAATTCGGGAAAGACGTCGAAGCTCGGTCTCGCTGTTCTCATGCCGGCAGCCCTTCTGCTGGGCGCCACGGTGCTCCTCGCCCGGCCGGCCGCCGCCCAGCAGGCGCTGACGGTCGATCAGATCCGCGCCTGCCTCTGTGAGGACCAGGCCATGGCGGTCCTGCGCCAGCGCAATGAGGCGGCCAAGGCCAAGTACGATTCCCTGACCAAGCGCGAGAACACGCTCAGCACGCAGATCGATCAGTTGCAGAGCACGATGACCGCCAGCGACCTGGCGGCCCAGGATCAGCTCCGCGAGCTCATCGATATCCGCACGAGCATCTCGCAGGACCGGATGAAGAATGCGCTTCCGGCCTGGGAGGCGGCGGCCCAGCAGCTGAACACCGTGGTCGCGGACTACAACGCCAAATGCACCAAGCCGATGTACCAGATCGACCTGGACCAGGCCCGGAAGAACCTGACCTGCCCGCCGGTCCCCTAATTTCCTAGGATTCCTCCCACCAGCAGGTGAGGGCGAGCTGGGCCGCGGTGTTGGCGACGGTGGCGAGGCAGGTGGCCGCCTTGCCTTCGGGGATGAAGACCGCCATCCGCAGCATGTAGTGGGCGTGGCCGGCGCCGGGCAGGCGCTCGGAGTTGAGGCGCACGATATTGGCGCCGAACTGGAGAAAGACCTCCGAGAGCCGGGCGATCAGCCCGGGGCTGTCCTTGCCCGTGATCTCGATGCGATGGGTGATGTGGGCCTGCTCGGCATGGATCGGGTGATAGCCGAAGGGGGTGACCGAGATCTTGGCCTTGGCGAGCGCCGGCAGACGGGCAAGCTCCGCCTCGACAGAGGCGAGGGAGACATCCGCGGGCAGCTCGCAGACCGCGTTGAACTCCGCCGCCCCGCCGAGGACGGCGAAGGTCGTATCGCCGAGATTGGCCCCGATCTCGTAAAGACATCCGGTGATCGCCGCGATCAGGCCGCGATTGTCCTCGCAGAGCACCGAGATGAGCGCAACCGTGTCCATGGCTCTAGCCTGCCATAAGAATGGAGATCAGACGACGTTCAATTCGACGATCGGCTCGCCCTTCAGCACCCGCTCATAGCCGAAGCGCGTGAGGTCGATGCTTCGATAGACGCCGTGGGTGATGAACTCGGCCGTGGCGCGGCCCACCGCGGGGGATTGCTGCAGGCCGTGGCCGCTGAAGCCGTTGGCGAAATAGAAATTGCCGATCTCGGGATGAGGCCCCAGGATCGCGTTCTGGTCGAAGGTATTGTAGTCGTAATGCCCCGCCCAGGCCCGGACCAGCTTGATGGCTTCGAAGGCGGGCACGCGCTCGGCCAAAGTCGGCCAGACCACATCCTCGAACAGGCCGTAGTCGATCTCGAAATCGAAGCAGTCGGGATCCTGGTCCTCCGGCGGGGAGACGCCGCCGATGAAATTGGCACCCTCGGGCCGGAAATAGACTCCGCTGGGGTCGATCAGCAGCGGCGCGCGCTCGATGGGCGCCTTGCAGTCGAAAACGAAGACGAAGCGCTTGCGCGGCCGGATCGGAAGCTCGATGGCGGCCATGGCCGCCACCTCATGGGCGTGATAGCCGGCGCTGTCCACCAGGCTGCCGCAGACGATCCGCCCGCCTCGGGCCAGGGTCAGGGCCTCGATGCGATTGCCCCGCCGTTCCAGCCCCACCGCCTCGTCGTTCAGGTAGACCGCGCCCAACGATCGGGCCTTGCGCCGGAAGGCCTGAAGCAGGCTATAAGGATCGATCCAGCCTTCGTTGGAAAGGCCGAGACAGCCGCCGGCAAGGTCATCCACCTTCAGCCAGGGAAACCGGGCCTTCAGCGCCGGCGGCGCCAGCAGCACGTTATCGGCCCCGAGATCGCGCTGGGTCTTGTGATTGGTCTCGAGCGTGGCAATCCCTGCGGGGCTGGCCAGGAAGAGATAGCCCCATTCGGTGAAGGGGATCGAAGGCGCTTCGCCCTCGACGCTCAGATAGTCGCCCACATGCTTCACGAATTCAGCGCCGAAGCTCGACATGGCGATGTTCTCGGGCGTCGAGAACTGCTGACGGATCCCGCCGGCGGAGCGCGAGGTCGCCGCATCGGCATAAGTGGAATCCTTCTCTACCACGACGACGCGGCCGCGGAAGCCCATGGGTCCGAGCAGGAAATAGGCGATGGCGCTGCCGACCACGCCGCCGCCGACGATGGCGACATCGCAAGCTTGGGTCATGGGCTAGTTTTATCCGGCGAAACGGGGCTCGACCAGCCCGCGGACCCCTGGCCGACAGGCGAAGAGGCTGCCCGAGAGGGGAGCCTCCTTCAGTTGCTGGTGGCTCAGGTCGAAGGAAGCGGAGGTGATGTAGAGGGTGTCGAGATCGGCATCCCCGAAAGCCACAGAGGTCGGGCGGGGCACGGGCAGCTCGATCACCCGGTCGACGGCGCCGTCGGGGCTGTAGCGGGTCACCCCCCAGCCATCCCAATGACAGCACCAGATCCCACCCTCGGCATCCACCGTCATGCCGTCGGGCAGGCCCTGGCCCTCGGGAACGGCGGCAAAGAGGCGCCGCGGGCCGACCTTGGCGCTCGAGGGGTCGATGTCGTAGCGATAGATCTTGCCGGCATTGCTGTCCGCGAAATAGCACACCTGCCCGTCGGTGCTGAAGGCGGGTCCGTTGGGGCAGATGAACTTGCTGTCCACCTTGGTCACCTTGCCCTTCGGGGTCAGCCGATAGAAGACACCGATCGGTCGCGTCTCCTTGCGATCACCCACGCCCGTCCAGAGATTGCCCTGACGGTCGCATTTGGCGTCGTTGAACATGAGCTGGCGCATCTCCGAGACGGGTTTGGCCAGGCGCTTGAGGCTGCCGGTCTTCGGATTGACGGCAAAGATCGCGCGCTGGTCCAGCACGACCATTGCCCCGTCATGGCGGAAGACCATGGCCCCGATATAGCCCTTGAGGTCGGCCTTTACCCTGGCGTTGCGGCCCGTGGCGGGGTCGAAGCGGTAGATGGCGGGTTTGCGCAGGTCGAGCCAGTAGAGCCGGGCCTCCTGTTCCTGCCACAGCGGCCCCTCGCCCAGGACGCTGCGCATCTTCACCACGCATTCCACCTCAGACATGCCGGTTCCCCCTCAATCTTGGCCGCCCGATCTAATCCCATCCCGGGACGGGCCACAATGCTTCGGTAACAATCCTCTTGCCCAATGGCGGCGGCGGACCCATCCTTTGTTGATGAGCCGAGCTTTCATCAAGGAAGACGATTCCAACACCTCCGCTGAGGAGCTGCCGGAACGGCCCCAGAGCCCGCATCCCAACTACGTGACGCCGGGCGGGCTCACGGCCTTGCAGTCTCAGCTTGCCGAGTTGCAGGAACAGCGTCGCCAACTCCTGGAGCATCCGGATGCGATCCTGGCCCAGGAACATTTGAAGCCCGTCGAACGGGATATCCGCTACTTCCAGGAGCGGATCGAGCGGGCAGTTGTCATCGATCCCGCCAGCCAGCCCCGCGACAAGGTCAGTTTCGGCGCCCTCGTCTCGACGGTGGATGACGACGACGCCAAGCGCCGCTTCGCCATCGTGGGGGAGGATGAGGCCGATCCGGCCGTGGGCAAGATCAGCTGGGTCTCGCCGCTTGCCCGAGCGCTGACCGGGGCGGCGGTGGGGGACAGCGTTGTCTGGAAGCGGCCCGCGGGCGACAAGACCCTCGAGATCACTGCAATCGAGTATTAGCCTGCTCTGCCAATCGCTTGCCGCCGCCGAGCGCGGCGAGCAGGTAGAGGGCGCCGCCCACGAGTGTCGAGCCGGCGATGCAGAAGCCTTGCCCCAGGGTTGCCAGGCTGAAGCCCGTGACCCCGGACAAGCCCAGGAGCTGGAAGGCCAGGACCAGGGCGTATTGAAGCGCGCCGATATTGCCCGGCGCAGCGGGAATGAGCGCCGCCAGGCAGGACATCCCCATGACCAGCAAGAGCGGGAGCAGGGCGAGGTCGGTGCCCAGCGAGCGGGCCATGAGCCAATAGGTCGTGGTGTCGGCGGTCCAGACGATCGCGGTGGCGAGCACGAGGAAGGCCACCTCACGGGTCCCGGTGATGAGATGCAGCCCCTCGGCCAGCGAATGGAGGTGGCTCTCCAGGAAGGTGACGGCCCGGGGCAGCGGCTTGTGACGCAGCCGGAGGAGGAGCAAGAGCAGGATGACCAGCACCACGCAACCGACGGCAACCAGCTCGACCACATGCAGGATCGGGCCAATCCGGCTGTCCTTGGTGCCGTGCAGGGCCCAGATCCCGGCGAAGATGAGGCCGACGAAGACCACGACGTCGAACAGGCGCTCCACCACGATGGTGCCCACCACCGAGAGCCGCGAGATGCGGTAGCGCCGCCCCAGGAAATCGGCACGCACCAGTTCCCCGAGCCGCGCCGGCAGCAGGTAGTTCGCCGCATAGCCCACCAGGAGTCCATAGAACACCTGGCCGAAGCTGAGCCGGCGCACCGGGGCCAGCAGGATGCCCCAGCGCCAGCTCCGCAGCATGAGGGCGACCCAATAAGTTGCGACGCCGGCTGCGAGCCAGCCAGGACGGACCTGTGCCAGCTCGGCGCCGAGCCCGGCAATATCGATGCGGGCGATGGCAAGCCAAAGCAAAGCGATCCCGATTGCAAGGCTGACGGCGACCTGGAACAGGCGATGGCGCAGGATCTTCATTGGGGCGGATAAGAGGGCGGGGGAGAGATTCTGTCAACGCGCCAAGAGGCCTTGCTCGCGCCCTCGCAGCGATTCCCGGTTGACAGAATTGGTCGGGTAAGCTTATTTGAA
>DATFRE010000103.1:0-4644 GCA_035263545.1 Dongiaceae bacterium | reverse complement strand
TGGCCGGCGCCGATGACGCCGATCGATCGAATCATGGGATCAGGCCGCTCCTCGGGCCTATTTGCTCAGCTCTTTGGTCAGCTCCGGCACCGCCTGGAACAGGTCGGCGACGAGGCCGTAATCGGCAACCTGGAAGATCGGCGCATCCTCGTCCTTGTTGATGGCGACGATGACCTTGCTGTCCTTCATGCCGGCGAGGTGCTGGATCGCGCCGGAGATGCCGACGGCGATGTAGAGATCGGGGGCGACAACCTTGCCGGTTTGGCCCACCTGATAGTCATTGGGCACGAAGCCCGCATCGACTGCCGCGCGGCTGGCGCCGACGGCCGCGTGAAGCTTGTCGGCCACGGCCTCGAGCAGCTTGAAGTTCTCGCCGCTCTGCATGCCGCGGCCGCCGGAGATGACGATCTTGGCGCTGGTCAGCTCGGGCCGCTCGGTCTTGCTCAGCTCCTGGCCGACGAAGGTGGAGAGCCCGGCCTCGCCGCTGGAGGGAACCGTCTCGATGGGTGCGCTGCCGCCGGTGGCGGGCGCGGGATCGAAGCCGGTCATACGCACGGTGACGACCTTGATCTTGTCGGCGGACTGTACCGTCGCAAGCGCGTTGCCGGCATAGATGGTGCGCACGAAGGTGTCCGGCGATTCGACGGCGCTGATATCGGAGACCTGGGCGGAATCGAGCAGGGCCGCTACCCGCGGCATGAAATTCTTGCCGCTGCTGGTGGCCGCGGCGAGGATGTGGGTGTAGTCGCCGGCGAGCGCCACGACGAGCTTCGCCATATTCTCCGCCAGGCGGTTGGCATAGGCGGGATCGTCGGCGAGCAGGACCTTGGCAACGCCAGGAATCGCGGCGGCGGCCTCGCCGGCGGGCCGCGCGTTGTGGCCGGCCACGAGAATGACGAGCTCGCCGCCGATGGCCTTGGCGGCGGTCACGGCATTGAGGGTCGCGGGCTTCAGCCCGGCATTGTCGTGCTCGGCGATAAGGAGGACGCGCATCGTCAGATCACCTTGGCTTCATTGCGCAGCTTCTCGACCAGCTCGGCGACGCTCTTCACCTTCACGCCGGCCTGGCGCTTCGGCGGCTCCGCCACCTTGAGGGTCTTGAGGCGCGGGGAGGGGTCGACTCCGAGCTGCTCGGGCGTCAGCACCTCGATCGGCTTCTTCTTCGCCTTCATGATATTGGGCAGCGAGGCGTAACGCGGCTCGTTGAGGCGCAGGTCGGTCGTCAGCACTAGCGGCAGCTTCGCGGTGATGGTCTCGAGCCCGCCATCGACCTCGCGGGTGACATTGGCGCTGCCGTCGCCGTTCAGCACCAGCTTGGAGGCGAAGCAGGCCTGGGACCAGCCCAGCAGCGCGGAGAGCATCTGCCCCGTCTGATTGGCATCGTCGTCGATCGCCTGCTTGCCGAGGATGCAGATCTCCGGCTTCTCCTTCTCGACCACCGCCTTCAGCAGCTTGGCGACCGCGAGCGGCTGCAGCTCGATATCGGTCTGGACATGGATGCCGCGATCCGCCCCCATGGCAAGCGCGGTGCGGATGGTCTCCTGCACCTGGGGAATGCCGAGGGAGATGGCGATGATCTCCGTCGCCTTGCCTGCCTCCTTGAGGCGGACCGCTTCCTCGACCCCGATCTCGTCGAAGGGGTTCATCGACATCTTGACATTGGCCGTCTCGACGCCGGTGCCGTCCGACTTGACGCGGATCTTCACGTTGTAGTCGACGACGCGCTTGACCGCGACCAGAACCTTCATATGTCTAATCTCATGAGATAGAAGGACGCATTCCTCGAGGGACCGCTTGCACTTTGACGGCCCTTGTTTTTTGCGGGCGCACAATAGGTCTCCGTCACAGGGCTGTCAACGACCGCCCCCTCAGCGATTCGCCCCCGGCCGCCACAGGATATCGGCCTTGCCGCGGTCGTTCAGATAGCGCGCAAGGACGAAGAGGTGGTCAGATAACCTGTTGATATATTTGATCGCGACCGGATTGACCGGGCTCTTGGCGGCGAGGGCGGTCATCAGCCGCTCGGCCCGGCGCGCCACCGTGCGGGCGAGGTGGAGATAGGCTGCCGCAGGGCTGCCGCCGGGCAGCACGAAGGACTCCAACGGTTGCAGCGCGGCATTCATTTCATCGATCTCGCGCTCCAGCCGTGTGACCTGAGACTCGACGATTCGCAAGGGTGCGGCCTTCTTCGCGTTCGCCTTCTTTTCAGGGCCCTTGCTGTCGCTGGTCTTCTCCTCGGGCCGGCAGAGATCGGCACCCAGATCGAAGAGGTCGTTCTGGATGCGCGCCAGCATCGCCTCGGCTTCGCCCTCGGCATGAAGGCGGGCGAGACCAAGGGCGGCATTGGCTTCGTCGACGGTGCCATAGGCTTCGACCCGGGGGTCGTGCTTGGCAACGCGCCTGCCATCGCCGAGCGAGGTGCGGCCCTTGTCGCCGCCCCGGGTATAGATCCGCGTCAGCTTGACCATCGCCCGCCCCCTAGAGCGAGATTCACGAGGTCAGCTTGGTCCAAGCTGACCTCGTGAATCTCGCTCTAATCTAAATATTGGACCCTGATTGCCACAAGCCGGACCGGCTTGTGGCAATCAGGCTTAGCCGCGATGCCAGACCATCATGAAAATGAGGAAGAGCAGGATCGCCACGGCCTGGCAGGCGACGCGCAGCCGCATGAAGCGGTTCGCGTTGCGCTTGTCGAACTCGCCGCCGCGGGCCATGGAGAAGAGGCCGAGGAGAAGGGTCCCCACCGTCGCCAGCATGGCGGCGAGGAGCAGGGCCAAGACGATGCCATCCATCCGGGGAATATAGGGCGCCAGGCTGGACTGGCACAGAGGAAGGTTGGATTGGCCACAAGTCGCAGGCTGGCGTGGTTCTATCGGCCATGTTAGGTTACATGTAACCAATCGAGAATGTTCCGCCATGGCTTCGCCCCCCAAGTCCAAGCCCTCTCGCCTGAAGGTCCAAGAGCATCGCGAGCGCCTTCGCCGGCAAGGATTGCGCCCCATCCAGATCTGGGTCCCGGATGTGCGCTCACCCGGCTTTCGTTCGGAAGCACACCGTCAATCCCTGGCGGTAGCCAAGAGCAAGCATGCGGCCGAGGATCAGGCGTTCATCGACGCCGTGTCGGATAGCACCTCGCCATGGAATGAGGAATGAAGCGGGGCGAGATCTGGACCGTCTCGGGCGGCAAGGACTACGCGGGCAAGCCACGCCCCGCCGTCATCCTGCAGGACGACAGTTTCGATGGGACGGATTCGATCACTCTGTGCGCGTTTACCACGGACGAAACCGAAGCGCCCTTGTTCCGCCTCGTGGTAATTCCGAGCGAGCGCAATGAACTGCGCGCGACCTGCCGGCTGATGGTGGACAAGATCACGACCGTCACGAAAGCCAAACTCGGCGCCAGGATCGGGCGCCTTGACGATGAGGACGTCCTGCGTCTCAACCGGGCTGTGTTGGTGTTTCTCGGCCTTACGGTTTCGCCGAAAGCGAGGGCAGAGGGGTGAACGAGTTCTGAGGGGATTGGTGCCGCGACAATTCGATCGAGCTCGCCGACTGATCGGCTCTCAGATCACCTTCCCCGGGTTCAGTATGCCCTTCGGATCGAGCGTCCCTTTCAGCATGCGCATGAGCGCGAGCTCGGCTTCGCTGCGCGAATGGTCGAGCCAGTCGCGCTTCAGCGTGCCGACGCCATGCTCGGCCGAGACCGAGCCGCCGAAGTCGCGCACGGCCGTGTAGACGACGTCATCGACGGCATGCATGAGCTCGCGGAGCGCCTGCTCACCCGCGGGGCGGTCCATCATCACCGAGATATGCAGATTGCTGTCGCCGACATGGCCGTAGAAGAGCTTGTGCGCCGCGGGCCATTCGGCATCGAGGCGGGCGCGGCAGCGGGAGACATAATCGTCGATGCGGGCGATGGGCAGGCTGACATCGAAATTGATGACCAGAGGGAAGCTGTCGATGGATTCGCCTTCGCGGATGATCCAGAAATCGCGGGCATCCTGCTCCGACTGCGCGAGGACCGCATCGAGGATCATGTTCTCGGCCATCGCCGCCTCGAGCAGCCCCTGGAAGCGCTGAGGGTCACCGGCGGGATCGGCGCCGCTATATTCCATCAGCACATAGAAAGGATGGCCGTCGGGCAGGGGCTTGCGCTTGCAGGCGGGGTGATTGGCGACGAGATCGTAGAAGCCGCCCCACATCGCCTCATAGGCGGAGATCTCGCCGAGCTCGCGCTGGGCGCGGCGCAGCAGCGCGACCACGGCCTCGTAGCCGGGCAGCGCCACCAGTGCGGTGGACCGGCTGCGGGGCCGGGCATGGAGGCGCAGCACGGCGCGCGTGATGATGCCCAGCGTGCCCTCGGCGCCGATGAAGAGCTGCTTGATGTCGTAGCCGGCATTGTTCTTCAGCATCTTGTTGAGGCTGGTCACGATCGTGCCGTCGGCCAGCACCACCTCCAGTCCCAGCACCTGCTCGCGCGCCATGCCGTAGCGGATGACCCGGTTGCCGCCGGCATTGGTGGAGAGATTGCCGCCGACCTGGCAGGAGCCCCGCGCGCCCAGATCGAGTGCCAGGAGGAAGCCCGCGTCCTCCGCCGCGCGCTGGGCCTGCTCCAGCGGCGTGCCCGCGCCGACCGTGATCGTC
>DATFRE010000102.1:0-3063 GCA_035263545.1 Dongiaceae bacterium | reverse complement strand
GCCTACAGCCTCGACAAGTTCACCGTGAAGCAGGGCGACGAGGTGACGATCACCATCACCAACCTCGACGACGTGGAGGATCTGACCCACGGCTTCACCATCGTGCGCTACGGCGTGATGATGGAGATCGGGCCGCAGCAGACCTCCTCGGTGACCTTCATCGCCGATCGCCCCGGCGTCCATTGGTACTACTGCCAGTGGTTCTGCCACGCCCTCCATATGGAGATGGCGGGGCGGATGATCGTCGAGCCGCAGGCGGTATGACGACGAGCCTCCATATGCGCAGGCTGGGTGCGGCGGCGTTCCTCGCCGCCGCCCTCCTGCTTGCGCCGGGGGCGGTTCGGGCGGCGAGCCTCGTGGTGGCCCCGGGCGGCGAGAATCTGCGTCAGGCGATAGCCGCCTCGCAGCCCGGCGACATCTTGCAGCTCGCCCCCGGCCTCCATCTCGGACCCATCCGGATCGACCACCCGCTGACGCTCCAGGGTGAGCCGGGTGCGGTGCTGGACGGGCAAGGCCAGGGCCGGACGATCGAGGTCACGAGCCCGGACGAGACGATCCGCGGGCTCCTGATCCGCCGGTCGGGATCCACCGACCCGATGGATGCGGCGGTCTTCCTCGAGCAGGGGGCCAGCCGCGCCACCGTGGCGCAGAACGAGATCCGCGACAGCCTCGTCGGCGTCTATGTCCACGGCGCCGCCGATGCGCTGGTCGAGAACAACCGGATCGTCGGGCGCACCGATCTCCGGGTGAACGAGCGCGGCAACGGCGTCTATGTCTGGAACGCGCCCGGCGCCAAGGTCATCGGCAACGACATCACCGGCGGGCGCGACGGCATCTTCACCAATGCCAGCCGCAACAACCTGTTCCGCGGCAATCGGATCGAGGGCGCGCGCTTCGCGATCCACTACATGTACACCAATGACAGCGAGGTGAGCGACAATCTCTCGCGCGGCAACCATGCCGGCTTCGTCATCATGTATTCGAACCGGCTGGTCGTGCGCGGCAATGTGTCGGCGGACGACCGCGACCACGGGCTGCTGTTCAACTACGCGAATGAGGCGCGCATCGAGGACAACATCGTCCAGCGCAGCGAGAAATGCGTCTTCATCTACAACGCCAACAAGAACCTGTTCCGGAATAACTGGTTCGAGGGCTGCAGCATCGGCATCCATTTCACCGCCGGCTCCGAGCGCAACCAGATGACCGGCAATGCCTTCGTGCACAATCGCACCCAGGTGATGTATGTCGGCACCCGCTCCCTCGACTGGTCGCAGGACGGCCGCGGCAATTACTGGAGCGACAATCCCGGCTTCGATCTCAACGGCGATGGCATCGCCGACACCGCCTATCGCCCCAACGACATCGTCGACAAGGTCGTCTGGACCTATCCGACGGCGAAGCTTCTGATCAACAGCCCCTCCGTGCAGGTCATCGGCTGGGCCCAGTCGGAATTCCCGGCCATGCACCCGGGCGGAATCGTGGACAGCGCCCCGCTCATGTCGCCGCCGGCGGATCTCGCGGCGCGGGCGGCGCGCGCCGGCAATATGGAGGCAGGCCAGTGAGCAAGACGACAATTCGCGTCGAGGGGCTCTCCCGGCGCTACGGCAAAACCTATGTCGTGCGCAATGTCGACCTCGCCATTGCGGCCGGCGAATGCGTGGCTCTGGTCGGCCATAACGGCGCCGGCAAGAGCACGCTCATCAAGATGGCGCTCGGCCTCCTGCAGCCGAGCGAAGGACGGGTCGAGCTTCTGGGCGAGGATCCGGCGGGCCATCGGGGCGTCGCCTTCCGCCGGGGGATCGGCTTCCTGCCCGAGAACGTCGCCTTCGCCCCGGCGATGACCGGGCGGGAGGTTCTCGCCTTCTATGCCCGGCTGAAGCGGCTTCCGGCCGCCTCGGGCGATCCGCTGCTCGAGCGTTTCGGCCTGGCCGCCGCGGCCCGCCGGCGCGTCGGTACCTATTCGAAGGGCATGCGCCAGCGCCTCGGCCTCGCCCAGGCTCTCCTCGGCGCGCCGCGTGTCCTCGTCCTCGACGAGCCGACGAGCGGGCTCGATCCGGAATCGCGCCGCTTGGTCTATGGCATCGTCAGCGAGCTGCGCGATGCGGGGGCCACGGTGCTGCTCTCCTCCCATGCGCTGACCGAGATCGGCGAGAAAGCCGACCGGATCGCCGTCATGAAGCAGGGCCGGCTAATCGCCTGCGGCACCATTGCGGAGCTCCGCCGCCAAGCCGATCTGCCGGTTCGCGTCCGTGTCCAGCTCCCATCCGGGCAGGCCGCCAGCGGCGAAAATGCATTCCATGCGGGCCGGGTGCACTGGCTCGACGAGGCGCATTTCGAGGTGACCTGTGCCAATGACGCGAAGGTCGAGACCATCCGGGGTCTGTCGGCGGTGCCCGGGGTATCGGATATCGAGATCATGCCGCCGACCCTGGACGATCTCTGCGTCCAGCTGACGCGGGAGGCGGCGGAATGAGTGCGATCGCCACGATTGCCGCGCGGGAGATCCGCGACGGCCTGCGTAACCGCTGGGTCCTGGGCGCGGCCCTGCTCATGGCGGGGCTCGCGCTTACGCTCTCCTTCCTCGGCAGCGCGCCCACGGGCGAGGTCGGCGCTGGCCCGCTGGAGGTCACCATCGTCAGCCTGTCCAGCCTGACGATCTTCCTGGTGCCCTTGATCGCCCTGCTGCTGTCCCATGACAGCATCGTGGGCGAGCAGGACTGGGGCACGCTTCTTCTTCTGCTCTCCTATCCGGTGGCGCGCTGGCAGGTGGTGCTGGGCAAGTTCCTCGGCCATATCGCGATCCTGGGCTTCGCGACGGCGCTGGGATATGGCGCTGCCGCCGGGGCGCTCACCATTGGCGGCGCCGAAGTCGACCGGGAAGGCATCGTCGCCTTCGCCGGCATGATCGGCTCCTCGATCCTGCTGGGCGCCGTCTTCGTCGCGCTCGGCTATCTCGTCAGCGTCATCGTCCGCGAGCGGGCCACGGCGGCCGGCCTTGCCATCGGCATATGGCTCGCCTTCGTGCTGCTCTACGACATGGCGCTGCTGGGACTCCTGGTGGCT
>DATFRE010000101.1:0-10525 GCA_035263545.1 Dongiaceae bacterium | reverse complement strand
AGCCCGCCGCATAGCCCATGCTGACCGAAAGATCCGAGGGGCCCACATAGACCGCATCGAGGCCGGGCGTGGCCAGGATCTCCTCGAGATTCGCCATTGCCTGGCGGGTCTCGATCATGGCGAGCGTCAGGATGGTCTTGTTGGCCTGGGCGACGTAATCAGCGCCGCCATAGAGCGTGGCGCGGAGCGGCCCGACGCTGCGATAACCCTGGGGCGGATAGCGGCAAGCGCCGACGAAGGCCTCGGCCTCGGCGCGGCTGTTCACCATCGGGCAGATCACCCCATAGGCGCCGGCATCGAGAAGCTTGCCGATGATCGCCGGATCGTTCCACGGCACACGGACGAGGGGCACGGTTTCGGTCGTCGAGATCGCCTGCAGCATCGTGACCGCGACCTGATAGTCGATGGCGCCATGCTGGAGATCGATACAGAGGCTGTCCCAGCCGATATGGGCCATCAGCTCGGCCGATACCGAGGAGGGGATCGCAAGCCACCCGTTCACCACATTGCCACCCTCGGCCCAGATCCGCCGGATTCTGTTCTCACGCATGATCGTTCCCCGCTGTTGTGCCGCGGCGGATTCGAGCCTCTCGGCGCGCAGCGATCAAGCGGAACTATTCCGTGGGTCAGAGCCCGCCGGCTCCCCCTGCCCAGGGTGGGCCGGAGACCGCCTGGAGGCGCTTGCCCTTGCGGGCTACGGCGGAGATACGGCCGAAGGCGTTGAGGCCGGGATCGTCTCCCTGGACCACGATCCGGTGGCCCAGCTTCGCCAGCCCTTCCCGCACCTCCGCCGGGATGCGGGCATCGAGATAAGTCTCCTTGCCCTGGCAATGGAGGCGAAGGCCAGCAACCGCTGCCGGCAAGCCGAGTCCGAAATCATGCCAATAGGTGAGCGCATGGAGTATGGCGGTGGTGATGCGGTAGCCGCCGGAGCCCGAGGCAGCGAAGTGAGCCTGGCCATCCTTGACGGCCACGATCTCGGGCACGGCGAAGATCGGCATCTTGCCCGGCGCTATGGAATTGGGCCGGTCGGGCCGCGGATCGAAATTCCCCATGCCGTTGTTGAGGGTGACGCCGGTGCCGGCGGCGGTGATCTGCGAACCGAAGCTGTGAGAGACGCTGGTCAGCAGCGTCGCCATATTGCCCTCGGCGTCGGCGGCGGTCATCTGGCTGGTGCCTGAGATCCGCGGCGGCCAGGGATCGACGGAGACGGGCGTGCCGGTGAGCGCCGGATCGGCATGGCCCGGATCGATGGCGGCGACGGGGCGCGGCAGAACGCGATCAAGCGCGATCATCGCCGCGCGCATGTCGCCAAGCGCCCGGCCGGAGAGTGCGGCCGCCACGGCGGCATAGCCGGCATCGGGATCGCCGTAATGCGCGATATTGTCGACGAAGGCCGCGGCCAAGGCTTCGGCCATGACATGGCGGAACGCCACGGAATCGGGACCCATGGCCTTGAGATCGAAGCGGTCGAGGATATTGAGGGCCTCGTAGCCCACGGGATCGAGGCAGGTGATATAGGAGAGATCGCGGTAGCGCTGGGGCGTCTCCTTCACCACCCGCGGGCGATAGGCGGCGAGATCGGCGGCGCCGAGAATCCCGCCGCAGGCCTTGAAGGTCTCACCGATCGCCTCCGCCACGCGACCGGTATAGAAGCCCGCAGCGCCGCGCTCGGCGATCAGCTCCAGCGTGCTGGCGAGATCGCTGAGGTCGAGGCGCTCCGCCGGCTCGACCTGGCCGCGAGGACGGGGCAGCCGGCCCTCGGGAAAGAAGATGGCGGCGCTCGCCGGATCGGCGCGAAGGCTCTGCTCGTTCTCCGCCAGCTTCAGGTAGAGCGCCCAGCTCACCTCGAGCCCGGCCCGGGCGGCGGCGATGGCAGGCTCCAGCACCTTGTGCCAGGAGAGGCGCCCCAGATGGCGCTGGGTCCAGTAGAGCCCGGCCACGGCTCCCGGCACTGCGGCGGCAAGCGGTCCGCGCTCGGCCTTGAGGCCCTTGGTATAGGGCGTCTCGTAGTATTTGAGGCCCCTGCCCTCGTCGATCTCGAACATGTCGGGCCGCGCGGCGCCCGGCGCCCGGAGGTAGTGGTCGACGGCGATCAGCTCGCCGCGCTTTGCGTCGAAGGCCGAGAGGCGGCCATAGCCGCCGACGCCGCACATGGCAGGCTCGACCACATAGCCCATGAATGCCGCGGCGACGAGGGCATCGAAGGCATTGCCGCCGGAGGCCAATATGGCCAGCCCCGCCTCCACCTCCATGGGATGGCCGGCCGCAACAACCCCGCCGTCGGATTCGGCCTCGGTGCCGATATGTGCCTGGCTCATGCTTCGGGCGGCGCGATCGCGACCGAGAGGGTGACCCTGGCGGTCGCACCCAGCACATTGCAGATCGGGCAGTGCCGGCGCGCCTCCTCCGCCAGATCGCGCAGGGTCTGCTCCGGTGCCGCGGCACGGATGGTGACGCTGAGCGCGCCCTCGGCGATGTGATGAGGCGTTTTCTCGTCCCAGGCGAGCCGCATGCGGGCGCGGGTCTCGATGGAGGTGAGATCGATCTTCTTCGCCCGGGCACGGGCGGTGATCGTCGAGGTATAGCAATTCGCGAGTGCGGCGGCGAGGAGCTCCTCCGGATTGGTCGCCTGGCCCGGCCCGCCGAGCTCGACCTGGGTTGCCGTCTCAGCCTTGAGCTTGCCGCTTTCCCCGCTCACCTCGCCGCCCCAGCCGCGCCAGGAGACGGTCGCCGCCGCCTCGATCCGCCCCGCCCCGCTCTTGGACTCCGCCATCTCCCGCTCCTGGTTTACGCCGAGATCGCCAGCTCCTCGCCGAAGATATAGTTGGTCGGGTGCAGCTTGAAGCCCTGCACGCGCTGATCGTAGAAGGTGAAGTTGGTGTGCCAGGCGGGCTGAATCAGCGGCCCGTCCTCCTGCATGATCTTCTCCAGCTGCGCCACCACCTCGCTTCGCTTCTTCGGATCGAGAATGCCTTCGGCCTTGGTCAGGAGTGCGTCGAACTCAGGGTTCGAATAGCCGGATTCGTTCCAGGGCACACCGCTGCGATAGGCCAGCGCCAGCAGCATCACGCCGAGCGGCCGATGGGACCAGTTGGTGCAGCCCATGGGCACCTTCTCCCAGATATCCCAATATTGCGCGCCGGGTACGACATTGATCTTCACCCGGATCCCGGCTTCCTGCCACTGCTGCACCATGGCCTCCACCGCCTTCTGCTGCGCGTTGTTCTCCGCCGAGAAGGTGATGGTGCTGTCGATGCCGTCGGGATAGCCCGCATCCGCCAGCAGCTTCTTCGCCGCCGCCACATCGCGGGTCATCGGCGGGAGCTTCGCGTATTCGGGGTGGATCGGGCTCACATGATGATGCTCGCCGACGGTGCCCAGATCCCCCAGCGAGATCTTCTGCACCTTCGCCGCATCGATGGCGAGGCGCAGGGCCTTGCGCACTCGCGGATCGTCGAAGGGCTTCTCCGTGACCTTGACCCGGACGAGATCCGTCTCGGAGGTATCGACCTTGTACATGGTGCAGTGGTCGAGCTTCTGCAGGACCGGCAGCATGTCGGGGGTCGAGGCCAGCATGCCTTCGACCTGATTCGCGGCCAATGCAGCGACCAGCATGCTGGGCGTGTCGCCGAGATCGACGAAGACGAGGCTGTCGAGATGGGGGCCCTCGCCCCAGTAATCGCTGCGGGCCTTCAGCACCGCCTTCTGGCCGACCACATGCTCCACCAAGTCGAAAGCGCCCGTGCCGTTGGAGCCGACGCCGAACTTGCCG
This sequence comes from Dongiaceae bacterium, assembly GCA_035263545.1. Classification (GTDB taxonomy): domain Bacteria; phylum Pseudomonadota; class Alphaproteobacteria; order Dongiales; family Dongiaceae; genus DASXQK01. The sequence continues at coordinate 6,750 of DATFRE010000101.1, read as the reverse complement.
CCCCGCTCCGGATCGAGAATGGCGAAGGGATAGTGGAAGAGATGTTCCGGCACGGCGAGCTGCGGCGCCTTGCAGTTGAGCCGCACCGTATAATCGTCGACCTTCTCGATGGCATTGGCGTCCCAGATCTCGGTGACGTCCTTGCCGCTCTTCTTCACGGTGTTGAGCATGTAGCCCGTCATCAGCCCGATGACCGAGGAGCCAACGGACTCGTCGAGCACATGCTTGAAGTTCCAGACCACGTCCTCGGCGGTGAAAGCGCGGCCGCTATGCCATTTGACTCCCTTGCGGACATGAAGCGTCCAGGTCTTCAGATCGTCGCTCGCTTCCCAGCTCTCGAGGAGATAGGGACGGGTGATGTTGTCGGTGCCGGTCTTGGTCAGATATTCCGCAACCTGGCGGAAGATGTTCGCCGCCTCCAGCCAGTTGATGGCATGGGGCGAGGTGATGTCTTTGACCCGCTGGGCGATGCGGATCGTGCCTCCCTTGGGGAGCGTCGTATCGGCGCGGGCCGGGGCGATAGCCGATTCGCCGAAGAGCTTGCCGACAAAGCCATAGGCGGCGCCCGCAGAGAGTCCGAGAAGGGTGGCGCTACGCAGGAATTCGCGGCGGTCGATCCGGCCTTCTGCCAGCTGCTGCTGCAGAACCGAGATATAGGAATGCTGCTTTCTGGACATGACGAGACTCCCTGTCGCGATGGGCGGCACGCCCTGGTTTCGCTCATGCTACCAAAGTCCGTGCCCCCGCCTTGCGTGGCGGGGACTCCTCCTATCGCCACCTACCAGGCCGAGTAGCCGCCATCCACAAGCAGGTCGGCGCCGGTCATGAAGCTGCTGTCGTCGCTCAGCAGGAAGGCGGCCGCGGCGGCGATCTCTTCCGGCCGGCCGATGCGCCCGATAGGGTGCTTCGGCGCCAGCGCCCGCTCCGCCGCCTCGAGGCTGCCGCGGCTCGCGATCAGGCGGTGCGTCCCGACGGCGCCGGGTGAGAGGGTATTGACCCGGATATGCTCGCCGGCGTGGTCGAGGGCCATGACCTTGGCGAGGTTCACCAACCCGGCCTTGGCGGTACAATAGGCGGCACTGCCGGCGACGGCGACACGGCCGAATTGGGAGGCGACATGGACGATGCTGCCGCCTCCGGAAGCTGCGATCGCGGGGACGGCGAACTTGCTCATGAGGAAGGCGCCGGTCAGGCTGACGGCGATCTCGCGATTCCAATCCGCCAAGGCCAGCGTCGCGACAGTGCCGGAGTGGGATGGGGCGGCGGCATTGTTTACGAGGCCATGGAGAGCGCCGAAGGCAGCCAGGGTCTCCCGCACCGCCGCCTCCGCCGAGGCGGGGTCGGTCACATCGCCCTTCAGGCCGAGGCCATGCTCGCCGATCGCGGCCGCCACGACCTTCACCTCATCGCCGACCAGGTCGAGGCAGGCGACGCGCCCGCCTTCCGCTGCGATGCGCTCGGCGATGGCGCGGCCGATCCCTTTGCCGGCGCCGGTCACGAGAATGACGCGCCCCGCCAGCCGAGCCTGCCCCGCGGTGTTCACGGGCGGGGCGGCTCGGGCAGATCGCAGGCGAGATAGCGGCCACGCCCCGCCTCGCCTTTGACCTCACCATCCTGCCAGACCGTCTCGCCGCGGGAGATCGTCCGCACCGGGAAGCCCTTGAGGGCCATGCCCTCATAGGGGGTGTAGTCGCAATTGTCGTGCAGCAGCTCATGCCGCACCACCCACTCGCGCTCCATGTCCCAGAGCACGAGATCGGCATCGGCGCCGATGGCGATGCTGCCCTTGCGCGGGTAGAGGCCGTAGATCCGCGCCGCATTGGTGGCGGTGAGCGCCACGAACTGCTGCAGGTCGATCCGTCCCTTGCCGACTCCTTCGGACATGAGCAGCGGCATGCGCAGCTCGATCCCCGGCACGCCCAGCGCCACGGAGGTGAAAGGCGCCGAGGGTCCGCCCTTGATCTTCTCCGTGTAGCGATGGGCGGAATGGTCGGAGGAGAAGACCTGGAAGGTGCCGTTCTGGATGCCCTGCCACATATGGGCCTGGTTGGCCTTCTCCCGCGGCGGCGGGGTGCAGATGCATTTCGCCCCCTCCATGCCGTGGCTCTCGATGTCCTCGGCGGAGAGGAAGAGATATTGCGGGCAGGTCTCGCCATAGATCTTCAGGCCACGGCCCTGGGCCCAGCGGATCTGCTCGGCCGCGGCCTGGTGGGAGACATGGGTGACGAGGATCGGCACGCCGGTGAGCTCGGAGAAGGTGATGGCCCGATGGGTCGCCTCGCGATCGCCGGCGGCGGGATGGGCCGCCAGATGGTACTTGATCTCGGTCTTGCCGGACTGCAGCAGGCGGTCGGTCAGCCAGCGCACAACCCCGTCATTCTCCGCATGGACCATGACCATGGCGCGCTCGCGCCGTGCCAGGTCAAGCACCTCCATGGTCTCGTAGTCGTTGAGGGCAAGCCCTTCATAGGTGAGATAGATCTTGAAAGAGGTGCAGCCGTCATTGATGAGGGCCGGTAGATCCTGGCCCAGGAGCTGGGGCGTGGGATCGCTGACCACGAGATGGAAGGCGTAGTCGATGAGGGTCTTGCCCTTGGCGCGGGCGTGATAGTCCTCGACCACGGCGCGCAGCGACTGGCCGCGCAGCGGCATGGCGAAGGGGATCACCGTGGTGGTGCCGCCGCAGGCGGCCGAGCGGGTGCCGGAGCGGAAATCGTCGCAGGTCTCCTGCCCTTCCCAGGCCTGCTGGTCCATATGGCAGTGGCTGTCGATGCCGCCCGGGGTGATGAGCAAGCCTGCGGCATCGATCACCTCTTCCGCCCGGCCGAGGTCGTCGCCCAGGGCGGCGATGCGGCCCTCGCGGATTCCGATGTCGGCGCGGAAGAGATCGCTCCCCGTCGCGACCTTGGCATTGCGGATGAGGAGATCGAATTTCGCAGCCATCAGGCCCTCAATGATCGACGAACTTCAGCTCTTCCCGACGCCGCACCACGAAGGCCTGGAGGGCTTCGGCAATGGCGGGCTCCAGCGGCGGCGGCTCGTAGGCTTCGAGCGCAGCCTGCCAAATCTTGGTTGCACGCCGGGTAGCGTCGAGCCCGCCGGCCAGCTCCCAGTTCTCGTAATTCTGCCAGTTTGAGACGAGCGGCTGATAGAAGGCCGTTTCGTAGCGCGCCAGCGTATGGGGCGTGCCGAAGAAATGCCCGCCGGTGGGCACGCTGGCGATGGTCTCCAGCCCCTCGGCCAGTTCTTGCGCGCTGATGTCCATGGGCTTGATGGTCTCGGCCATCATCTGCAGCATCTCGACGTCGAGCACGATCTTCTCGAAGGAGGCGGTAAGCCCCCCCTCCATCCAGCCGGCGCCGTGATAGACGAGATTGGCATGACCCATCACCGCGGCCCAGATGGACATCTCCGATTCATAGGCCGCCTGCGCATCCACCGCATTGCTGGCGCTGGCATTGCTGGCGCGATAGGGCAGCTTGTAGAAGCGCGCGAGCTGGGCGGCGGCGATGGTCGCGCGGCTGTTCTCCGGCGTGCCGAAGGCGGGGGCGCCGCTGCGCATATCGACATTGGAGGTGAAGGCGCCATAGACCACCGGCGCGCCCGGACGCGTCAGCTGGGTCAGCAGGATCCCGGCGAGCGCCTCCGCATTCTGCTGGGTCAGCGCCGCCGCCATGGTGACCGGCGTCATGGCCCCCATCAGGGTGAAGGGCGTGACTGCCACGGCCTGGCCATGCTCCGACATGGCCATGAGCCCGTCGCTCATCGCCTGATCGAAGCGCCGGGGCGAGTTGACCGAGATGATGGTGATGACCGAGGGGTCGTCGAGGATCTGCTCCCGCGTCCTGCCGCGGGAAATCGCCATGATGTCGATCCCGTCCAAAGCGCGATCGCGGCCGATCGCCGTGCAGTGATAGACCTTGTCGGCATAGGTGACATTGGCGAGATAGCAGTCGAGATGGCGGGTTGCCACCGGCAGCTCGATGGGCGGGGTCGGCTGATTGCCGATGAAATGGATGATGTCGAAGCTCTGGGCGAGCTTGATGATCGTGGCGTAGTCGCGGTAGTTGCCCGAGCGCCGGCCGTTGACACAGTCGTGGACATTGGGCGGCCCGGCCACCAAGCCGAAGGAGATGTGACTGCCGCCCACATGGAGGCGGCGCTCGGGATTGCGCGGCGTCAGGATGAAGCTCGATGGCGCGGTCCTCAGCGCCTCGGCGATCAGCTCCCGCGGAATGCGGACCAGACCTGTTTCGTCATCGACCTTGGCACCGGCTTTGCGCAGCAGGTCGCGCGCCGCCGGCCCCATGAACTCGATGCCGATTTCCTGTAACAGAGTGAGGGACGCCTCGTCGATGGCGGCGATCTGATCCTCGCTCAGGACCTCGATCGGCTTCAGCGAATTGCGGATGGGCGGCGTGCCGAGCAGGGACGCGCCGAGACGATGGCTCTCGCGCGAGCGTCGCGGGCGACGAGAAAGCCGCGTCCCGCTCATCCTGGTCGCTTCCTCCATCGCAGCCTCACTGCCGCAGCTTCTCGCCCTCGGGATCATAGAGCGGTCCGGCCGAGAGCCGCGCAGGCCGCCGCTCGCCCAGAACCTCGATCTCGAGGGCGGCGCCATCCTCGAAGAAGGGCGGCTTCACATAGCCCAGCGCCAGGCTCTGGCCGGTGCGGTGGCCATAGCTGCCCGAGGTGACGTAGCCCGCGAGCTTGCCGTCGCGATAGACCGCTTCGCCGCCGAAGCAATCGGCATCGGCCCCGTTGGGCTCGATGGCGAAGCTCGCCAAGCGCTCCCGCGGGCCTGCCTTCGCATCGGCTGCCGCGGCCTCGCGGCCGATGAAATCGCCCTTGTCGAGCCGGACGAAGCGGCCGAGATTCGATTCGAAGGGGCTGTAATCGGAGGTGAGGTCGGCACCCCAGCTCGCGAAGCCTTTCTCGATGCGACAGGCCAACAGCGCGCGTGAGCCGACATGGCGCAAGCCCAGATCGGCGCCCTTGCTCCAGAGCTCGTCATAGATGCTGCGCTGATACTCGGCCGGCATGTAGATCTCGTAGCCGAGCTCGCCGGTGAAGGAGATGCGCACCACGACCGCCTTCGGGCAGGGGCCGATCGCCATCTCGCGTACCGAGAGGAAGGGGAAGGCATTGGCACCGGTCTCGCCTTCGGCCACCGTCTGGAGGAGGCTGCGCGCCTTCGGGCCCGCAATGTGCAGGCCGCACCAGCGAGCGCTGAGATTCTCCACTTTGACCGAGCCATCGCCGGGAAGCCGGGATTCGAAATAGCGCATATGGAAGCGCTGGGCCGGGCCCGAGCCCAGGATCATGAACCGGTCCTCGGCCAGGCGCGAGACGGTGAAGTCGCCCAGCAGGCGGCCCTTCGGGCTCAGCATCGGGGCGAGGACCGTCTTGCCCGGCTTCGGCAGGCGATTGGCCAGCAGCTGGTCGAGCCAGGCCGCGGCTCCCGGGCCGGAAACCTCGTACTTGGCGAAGGTCGAAATCTCCAGCAGACCGACCTGCTCGGCGAGTGCCCGGCATTCCTCGCCCACCGCCTCGAACCAGTTGCCGCGGTTGAAGCCGTAGCGATCTTCCTGGGAGTCCTCGCGCCGCGCATACCAGAGGGGAAACTCGAAGCCGTAATTGAATCCGAAGACCGCACCGGCCTTGGTCACGCGGTCGTGGAACGGATAAGTGCGGATCGGCCGACCGGCAGCGAATTCCTGGAAGGGGTAGATGATATCGGTGCGGTGCTCGTAGAAATACTTCGTGCGCGCCTTGGTGAAGCGCTTGCCCGCCCAGTCGCCGAAGCGGGCCACGTCCCAGAAGAAGATATCGAGGCTCGGCTCACCCTCGATCATCCATTCGGCGAGCGAGCGGCCGATGCCGCCGCCCTGGTTGAAGCCGCTCATCACGCCGCAGGCACAGAAGTAGTTCTTGAGACCCGGATAGGGCCCGAGCAGCGGGCCCAGATCCGGCGAGAAGATCATCGGCCCATTGATGATGCGCTTGATGCCGGCGCTTTCCAGGCAAGGCATCGACTGCACGGCGCGCCCCAGATTCTCCTCCATGCGGGAGATGTCGTTGGGCAGCAGCTCATGGCCGAAATCCTTGGGCGTGCCGTCCTCCGACCAATGGACGCAATGGGCCTCATAGGCGCCGAGCAGCAGGCCCTTGCCCTCCTGGCGGCAGTAATAGCCGCCGCTGGGTTCAGAGATATTCGGGATCTCGCCGTCGAACGCAGCGATCTCGGGAATCGTCTCCGTCACCATGTAGTGGTGCTCGACCGGCATCAGCGGCAGGTCGATTCCCGCCAGCGCCGCCACCTCCCGCGCCCAGAGCCCCGCGGCGTTGACCAGATATTCGCAGCGGATATTGCCGGCCGGCGTCTCGACCTCCCATTCGCCGCCGGAAAGCTGGCGCGTGGCCGTGACCGGCGTGAAGCGATGGACCTTGGCGCCGAGATAGCGGGCCGCCTTGGCATAGGCCTGGGTCACGCTGGCCGGATCGCAATAACCCTTCAGGGGCTCATGCAGCACGGCCTTGATGCCGTCGGTCTTGAGGATGGGGGCGATGCGCCTCGCTTCCTCGATGGAGATGAACTCGGACTCGATGCCGTTGCGCTTGCCGCGGCTGCGCAGCAGGCGCAGCGCCATGACCTGGTCCTCGGTGCGGGCAAGATGTATGCCGCCCACCGGGTGATAGCCGCAGGACTGGCCGCTCTCGGCTTCGAGCTGCGGATAGAGGCCGATGGTG
>DATFRE010000100.1:0-3491 GCA_035263545.1 Dongiaceae bacterium | reverse complement strand
ATGTGCCGCTCGACTTCGACACCCTCCAGCCCCATGGCTGCTTCATCGGCTCGGCCGCGATTGTCATCCTCTCGGACCAGGACGATATGAAGGCCGTCGCCCTCAATCTCATGCGCTTCTTCGAGGACGAGTCCTGCGGTCAATGCACCCCCTGCCGCAACGGCACGGAGAAGGCGGTGGCGCTGATGTCCCGGCCGGTCTGGGACAAGGCGCTGCTGGAGGAGCTCTCCACCGTGATGATGGATGCCTCGATCTGCGGCCTGGGCCAGGCAGCGCCGAACCCGCTGCTCTCGGTGCTGAAGCATTTTCCCGAGGAGGTCGCGGGCGCGAAGCCCGGCACCTCCAGCAAGCAAGGATGACGGATCATGGCGATCAGCTTCACCCTTAACGGCCAGGAGGTCGAAGCCCAGGAGGGCGAGACGATCTGGCAGGTCGCCCATCGCCTCGGCGAGGAGATCCCCCATCTCTGCTATTCGCCCGAGCCCGGCTACCGGGCCGACGGCAATTGCCGCGCCTGCATGGTGGAGATCGAGGGCGAGCGGGTGCTGACCGCCTTCTGCATCCGCAAGCCCGCGGCGGGGCTGAAGGTCAACAGTGCGTCGGAGCGGGCGAAGAAATCGCGCGCCATGGTCTTCGAGCTGCTCCTGGCCGATCAACCGGCCCGCGCCACCTCCCACGACCCGGATTCGAAGTTCTGGAACTGGACCGACAGGATCGGTCTGGATTCCTCGCGCTTTCCCGCCGGCGAGCGGCCGGCGCTCGATGCCAGCCACAAGGCCATGCGGGTCAATCTCGATGCCTGCATCAACTGCAACCTGTGCGTCCGCGCCTGCCGCGAGGTGCAGGTGAACGACGTCATCGGCATGGCCTATCGCGGCCATGGCAGCAAGGTGATCTTCGATTTCGACGATCCGATGGGCAATTCCACCTGCGTCGCCTGCGGCGAATGCGTCCAGGCCTGCCCGACGGGAGCGCTGATGGAGGCCTCGCTCCTGGATGCCGATCAGACCCGCACGGTCTTCGCCGAGCGCAGCGTCGACAGCGTCTGCCCCTATTGCGGCGTCGGCTGCCAGACCAAGGTCTATGTGAAGGACGAGAAGATTGTCCAGATCGACGGCCGGGACGGGCCGGCCAACCGCAACCGCCTCTGCGTCAAGGGCCGCTTCGGCTTCGACTATGTCGAGCATCCCCATCGCCTGACCAAGCCGCTGATCCGCCGGGACGGCATCGCCAAGGATGCCCATATGCAGATCAAGGACGGCGATTGGAGCGGGGTCTTCCGCGAGGCGAGCTGGGAAGAGGCCCTCGACCTCGCCGCCTCCGGCTTGAAGCGGGTGCGCGACCGCGAGGGTCCCCAGGCGCTGGCGGGATTCGGCTCCGCCAAGGGCTCGAACGAGGAGGCCTATCTTTTCCAGAAGCTGGTGCGCACCGGCTTCGGCACCAACAATGTCGACCATTGCACGCGCCTCTGCCATGCCTCCTCGGTGGCGGCTCTCATGGAGGGCATCGGCTCCGCCGCGGTCACGGCGCCCTTCATGGCGGCGGAGGATGCGGAGGTCATGCTGGTCATCGGCGCGCGGCCGACCCAGAATCATCCCGTCGCCGCCACCTTCTTTAAGCAGGCGGCCAAGCGCGGGGTGAAGCTGATAATCGCCGACCCGCGCATGCACGACATGTCGCGCTACGCCACCTGGCATCTGCAGTTCAAGCCGGGCACGGACGTGCCGATGCTGAACGCGATGATTCACACGATCATCGAGGAGGGGCTGGTCGACCGGCAATATGTCGAGGCCAATGTCGAGGGCTTCGAGGCGATCAAGCAGAAGGTCGCCGGCTACAGCCCGGAGAAGATGGCCCCGCTCTGCGGCATTCCGGCGGAACGCCTGCGCGAGGTCGCCCGCACCTTCGCCCGCAGCCGGGCCTCCATCATCTTCTGGGGGATGGGCATCTCACAGCATGTCCACGGCACGGACAATTCCCGCTGCCTGATCACGCTCTGCATGATCACCGGCCAGGTCGGACGCCCGGGCACGGGGCTCCACCCCTTGCGCGGGCAGAACAACGTCCAGGGCGCCTCGGATGCCGGGCTCATCCCCATGGTCTTTCCGGACTATCTCTCGGTGGAGAACGCCGAGATCCGCGGCAAGATGGAGCAGTTCTGGGGCACGAAGCTCGACCCCAAGCGGGGGCTGACGGTGGTCGAGATCGTGAACGCGATCCACGCTGACCAGATCAAGGCCATGTACATCATGGGCGAGAATCCGGCCATGTCGGATCCCGACCAGCACCATGCCCGCAGCGCCCTGGTCAAGCTCGAGCATCTCGTGGTCCAGGACATCTTCATGACCGAGACCGCCTGGCATGCCGATGTGATCCTGCCGGCTTCGGCCCATGCGGAGAAGACCGGCAGCTATACCAACACCAACCGCCAGATCCAGATCGGCCGCGCCGCCATCAAGATGCCGGGCGAGGCGCGCCAGGATCTGGACCTGATCCAGGAGATCGCCCGGCGGATCGGGCTTCCCTGGCGTTACAACGGCCCCGGGGAGGTCTTCACCGAGATGGCCCAGGTCATGCCCTCCCTCAACAACATCACTTGGGAGAGGCTGGAGCGCGAGGATTCGGTGACGTATCCCTGCGACGACCCCGGCAAGCCCGGCAATGAGATCATCTTCGCCAACGGCTTCCCGACGGCCTCCGGCCGCGCCAAGCTGGTGCCGACCGACCTCGTCCCGCCGGACGAGCTGCCGGATGCGGACTATCCGATGGTGCTCTCGACCGGCCGGATGCTGGAGCATTGGCATACCGGCGCCATGACCCGGCGCGCCACGGTGCTGGACGATATCGAGCCCCAGGCGGTCGCGCTCCTTAACGGACGCGATCTCCGCCGCATGGGTCTGCGGCCGGGCGCCATGGTCCGGGTCTCGACCCGGCGCGGCACCATCGAGCTCGCCGCCCGCCTCGACCGCGACGGCGTCGTCGTCGGCGACGGCGGCGACTTCGTGTCCTACGCGGGCCGCTACGTCGACACGTTCGCGCCCGGCTGCTTCCTCGGCCCCGGTCCGTACGGGTGCCTCGGTGTCGGGATGGGCTACGCGCTCGCCGCGGCGCTCGCCCACCCGGACCGTCAGGTCGTCGCGCTGTTCGGGGACGGGGCGCTCGGCTTCACGCTCGGCGACCTCGACACGCTCGCCCGCCATCACGTTCGGGTGACAGCGATCGTCGGCAACAACGGGATCTGGGGCCTCGAGAAGCACCCGATGCGGCTCCTCTTCGGCGAGGACCTCGTGGCCGACCTCGCGCCCGAGACGCGCTACGACGAAGTCGCCGACGCGCTCGGCGTCCACGGTGAGCTCGTGCGCGCGCCCGAGGCGCTCGGTCCGGCGCTCGACCGCGCGCTGGCCGAGCCCGGCCCGTCACTCGTCAACGTGCTCACGGACCCGGGCGACGCGTATCCGCGGCGGTCCAACCTCGGCTGACCTACGGGCAGG
>DATFRE010000099.1:0-5121 GCA_035263545.1 Dongiaceae bacterium | reverse complement strand
TGCTCGACCTGGCCGCGCAGATGAGCGATGTCCGCTTCCAGTGAAGCGGCGGCCTCGGGTGTCGGGGCGTCGGCCAGCTGCTGGAGCTTTCCATCGATGATGGGCTCGAGCTTCCCCAGCTCCAGCCGTGCCTCGAACTCCGCCGGGCGCAGGGGCGTCGTGACATCCATGCCCAGCTTGAGCTTCACCGCATCGAGGGTCACGCGCACCCGGCCCAGCAGACCGGTATAATCGCGCATGGCGTCGACAACGCCGATATGGGCCTGGATGTCGGCCGCGCTGGCGTTGGGGCCGATGCGCATCTCGATGCCGGCGATGTGGCCGCCCTCGCCATAGACCGGATGGACCTGGACGGTATTGCCCTTGAGCGCGCCGGTGGTATCGACCTCGATCGGGACGCGGTTGCGCAGCCGCGGCGGCAGGGCCTCGTTCGGATTCTTGACCCGCCCGCCCGTGCCGGGCGCCACGGTCTCCCTGAGCTTGGGGATCTGGTCGTGCAGAGCGCTGGCGGGGGCACCTTCGGCGACGATGAGCGTCGCCTGGCCCTCATGGATACGTACCATGGCCTCGCCGGGCTGGCCGCGGTTCAGCGCCCGGAACTGCTCCTTGGTGACCCGCTCGATCGGAACATCGGCGATGGTGCCGCGCTCGGCCGGCGCCATGCCGGAGAGCAGCTCCCGGCGCATCGCGCGCAGCTCCGCATGCGCCTTGGCGACGTCGCGGCTATGCTCCGCCTGGCGCGTCTCCATCTCGGCGACGAAGTCGGCCCGCGGCTTGCCAGGGTTCTGACGCTGCCAGTCGGAATATTCGTAAGAGCGCAGCTGAAGGGCGGACAGGGATCTCGCCGGTGGCCGGACCGTGGCACCGAGCGTGGTCTTCAGCATGCCGCCCGCGGCATGCATGGCCATGCCGAAATTGGCGTTCTCGACCGCCCCATGCATGGTGGCACCGAAGATGCGGCCGAGGGCATTTCCCTGATTCCAGTTGTTCGAATCCAGGGCAGCACCGACGAAGGTCGTGGGAATGGCGCGGGCGAACTGGCTCGCATATTCCGGGACCAGCTTGGCCACCTCCAGGGCCGACTGCTTGGCGATCTCCTTGGCGCCCTGTCCGAGAAAGCCCTTCGCCGCCCTGGCGGCGTTGATGGCGGCCTCTCCCAGGCCGCGGGCAAGCCATTTCCCGGCCTCCTTGCCGACGGCCCTGAGCTCGGCCATGGCCGCCTTCAATGAGAGACTGCCGGCCCCCTTGCCGATCCCGGCGGTGGCTATGGTGACGATGAGGTCCACGGCGCCGATTGCGGCGTCGACGCCGATCTCCTCGATGCCATAGGCGCTGCCGCGCACGGCCCCCTTGATCGCCATGCTGCCGAGCGTGCCTGTGAGGGAGGCGGCGATGGCGATTGCAAGGGCCAAGGACGCCCCGCCGGTGAAGATCGCCGCCACTGTCCCGACGACGAGGGCGACCGCCGCCACGGCATAGGTGAAGACGCTCGAGGCGATATCCGCCACGGCATCCACCGCCTGGCGCTGGGCCTCGATGGATTCGCGCGCGTTCTCCACATGCTCGTCGAACTGCTCATGGAGCCGCTCGCGCTCCTCGGGCTTGAGATTGGGGTCCTCGAGCTGCTTGACCGTGGTATTCAGCCGGGCGAGCTCGTTCTGGGTCCACTCCTCCTCGTCCTTGGAGGCCCACATGCCGATCAGGGTCTGGCCCTTGAGGTCCATGTCATGGCGGCGTTGCAGCTGGTCGACCTCATCCTCGATCGTCTGCGGTGCGCCATGCTCGGCGAGGTCGACGAGATCCTCCTCGTCGCGCCCGCTGGTATCGCCTTTGATGTCCTCGATCAGGCTATGGCCGTGCTCCTTGCGCCATTTCACGTCGATATCATCGAGTTCCTTCTTCGACAGGCCGTTCAGGGTCGCCCGGAGCTCCGGGAGATTGGTGCCCAGGCCATAGATTGAGAAGTAGAGCCGGTCTTCCGGGGTGAGGTTGCCGCCGTTCTCCAGCCGCTTCTTTGCCTCGTCCTGCGAATAGCCGGACATGTCGTCGCGGATGATGGCCTTCAGCGAGCCGCCATAGGTGCGGTGGTAGAGCTGACCGAGGGCCGTCATGTTGTTCTTCGAATCCGCGCCGGCAGCTTCCTCGAGACCCTTGTTGACGCCGCGCTCCAGTTCCATGCGCAGGTTCATCTGCTGCGCTTCGGTCATCGGGTGCCCGTCATCGCGCGCCTGCTTCACGCGGCGCTGGAACTCCCGATCCATGCCGGCACGGCGTTCGGGTCCTTCATCGAGCTGGCGGGCTTCGAGCGCGCGGTCGTATTGCGAGCGCAGGACCTTGTTCAGGATGTCGTCATCGGCGTAGATGGAGCTCTTGTGCTCGATCTGAACGCGCGCCGCGTCGGCGGCGACGAGGTCGTTCTTCGCCAGGGCATCCGCGAGATCCTTCTCGGCCGTCGTGAAGCCATAGGCGAAGGCGCCGCGCAGCGGCCCGCGATCGGGCGTCTTGGAGGTGTAGTCGGCGACGCCGGCGAATTGCTTGTTGAAGGATCCCTCGATGAGGGCATTGCGCCGCGCGATCTCGCCTTCGAGCTGGGCCGAGGTCCAGTTCTCGCGCTTCGCCCGGGCGGTGACCTCGGCGCGGATCCCGTCATAGACCGCGGTGACCTCACCGAGATCGGAGATGCCGGTGACGTGTCCGCGGATCGCATAGTCGATGGCATAGGCGTCGGCCGCGGCCGTGTCGCCCTTCATGAGGGCCAGCGCCTGCTCCAGCTCCGAGCCCGAGAAATCGTCGCGGATGGCGGCTTCGAGGGATTCGCGGTGGCTCTTGAGGTAGAGCTCCTTCACCTTCTCGCGGCGTTCCGGCGGCAGCGAACGCAGCAGATCCATTACCGGCTTCTTCTTCGTGCCCGGCCCTGACATGGCATCGAAGAAGGTGGCGACGTCGGCGGCGTCCTGGTCGCCGCGCATGAGCGCCGCGGCGTGCTTCTTGTCCTCGTCCCAGAAGAGATTCTTCTGCAGCACGTCGTCGAGGGATTTGCCCGGATGGACCGAGCTATAGGCCTTCCGCAAGGTCGCGAGCTCGAGAGGGCTCATCCCGTTGAGGGCGCCGAACAGGGCTTCTTTGTCGGTCTTCAGCTTGTTGATGGCGCCGTCGACCTGCTTCAGGGTCCGCGCGGCGCTGAAGCCCGGGTTCTTCGCCTTGGCGATGATGTCGAGCTCCGGCCATTTTTCCTGGGGCAGCGCCTGGAGCCGGCTCTCGAGCTCCGGCTCCAGGACAGCCTTCTGGGAATCGATGAGGCGCCGGCGCAGCCCGACGAGGAGGGCACCAAATATATTGCCCTCATCGGGCTTGCCGCCTTCCGGGGGCACCCCGGCATATTCGGGTTTCCAGACATTGACGATGGCGCGGCGCTGGGCATCGAGCCCGTCGACATATTGCTGGGCCTGTTCCTTGCCGAAATCCGCCTCGACCTTTGCCACGTCCATGATCGTGCCGAAGTCGCGCAGCAAGGTGAGACGCGCGGCATGCGCCTCGGTGCTGGCCCAGGTATTGGCGCGGTCATGGGCGTTGCGCGCCCATAGGCCGAGATTGTCCGCGACGCCCTGCCACCATCCTTCCTTGTCGGCGCCCTGGGTCGTGCCCCAGGCCTGGAGATCGGTATAGGCGGCACCCCCCGCGCTCTCGACCTCGCCGATGAAACCTGGACCGGAATCCTTGCCGCCGCGCACGAGCTTGGCCGCGTCCTCCTTGAACTGCTTGACCTGATCCTCGAGCTTGGTGATCTCGCCATCGGCCCAGTTGCGGCTCTGGGCGGCAATGCGCGGGCGGTCGGCCGCCGGATGCTTGTCGTTGGGACTCTGCAAAGCAAGCTCGTCCTGGAGCTGGGCGCGCCGGATCGCGTTGGTTTCGCGCTCCTTCGCCTTGTCCAAGGCTTCGTTGCAGTCGCGCAGCATCATCTCGTAGCGCGCGATGGCCTCGCCCACCTTGTCCTGAATGCGGCGAATCTGGGCCTCGACCTGATCTTTCACGCTGGGCTTTTCGACTGCCTTCGCCTGCTTGGCCCGGGCCTCGGCGGCCTGCGCCACGGCTTTCGCGGCTGCTGCTGCCTGTGCCGCCTTCGCCTGGGCCGATTCGCTGGCCTGGGTCGCCGCCTGCGAGGCGTTGGCCTCAGTCGCGCCGCTCGCCTTCTTCTTTTCCTCCTCGACCTGCTGGCGGCGATCCGCAATCGCCTGGTCCAGCTGATCGCCCGCGATCCCCAGCATGCCCGCCAGCGGCTCGACCGCCGCGCGCACCATCGGCGTGACATTCGGTATCAGATCGTCCCCCAGATCCGGCAGCTGGCGATCCAGCACGCCGCGCGGATACATGCCGCGCTTGACCTCATGGACGATGTCGCGTGCCGTGTCGTTCACATCGGCGAGCAGCCGGGCGATGACCAGGGTGTAGAGGCGGCGCTGGGTCGGCGTGACGGTCGCCTCGGGCAGCGGCTCGGACACGATCTTGATGGGCGGCAGAGGCTCCGGCGGCGGGACATCGGCTCCTGGAGCAGCCGGCGCAGTATCGGTCGGGGGCAGCAGGGACTGCCGCAGATCCTGGATGCGCTTCAGCTCCTTGGCCTGGTCCTCGACGCCGGAGAGCCTGATCAGATTCTTGAGCGCCGCCTCATCGCCGCTCGCCAGCAGCAGGCGCATATCGGGGGCGCGTATGGCGGGCTGCGTCACATCCGGCATGTTTCCGCCGGGGCTCTTGGCCAGCGCCGGCATCGTCTGGTCCGGCAAGGTCTTGGCCGCCGCCGTCTCGATCTTCTTCGTGGATTCAGGCGTCGGATCTGGGATCGGAGGCGGGACCTTCTCCGGTACCGGCGGCGGCCCGGCGAGCTTGTGGGCGTGCGTAGCGGCGGCAACCGGAGCGGGTGGAGCCTTGCCCGGGGTATCTGCGGCAGGCTGCTTGGCCGCCCCGCCGCCCGCCGGCGGCCTGGGCAGGCTGTCGATGGAGCGCCGCATTCCCGCCTGAACCTGGTCCGGGGTCATCGCCTGCCCGGGCTGGGGCGCGAGCCCCGAAAGATCGGCCGCGCCCGCGCGCGCAGCCGGCGTCAGCGGCACGGCCGTCCCCGGAATT
>DATFRE010000098.1:0-8122 GCA_035263545.1 Dongiaceae bacterium | reverse complement strand
TATCCTGATTCATCTTGGAACTTTTAAATAACGCATTTATATACCTGGTATTTTTTGTTGAATTGAACCACCGATACGGTGAACGGACATCACGAGGGCAAGCCCATCGCCTTGGATCTCATGACCGCCTGAGCCCAGGCGCACCGTATCGCCGGCCTCGGCGCTGACGCCGCCAGCCGAAAGCGCGCCCTCGGCGCAATAGACGAGGAGCCATCCGGTCTCGACGCTTCGCCGGATCGCGGGTGCCGCCAGACGCAGGACCTCGGTCCGGCCCCGGGCGCGCTTGCGATCGACCATCAGGTTAAAATCGCGCACCGGCCCCGCGATGAGCTTGCAGTGGCAGAGCCAGTCGCCCTTGAAATCGAAGGGCTCGAAGCGGCGTTCGATGCGCTTCTCCGGCGCCTCCTCGAAGACGAGGCGCATGCCGGCACCCTCGATCAGGGTGATGGTGCGGTCATAGCCGGCAAAGAGGGAGAAATCCCCCGAGGCCGTGACTTCGGCGATGCTGAGGCGCCAGAGGAAGTCCTCGCCGGTTGCAGGCTCGCGCGCGATCTCCCGCGTTACCCCCTGGCCGTTCTTCCAGGGCATGACCCGATATGCCGAAGCCGGGAGTCTCATTTTGTGCCGAACAGCCGGTCGCCGGCATCGCCCAGCCCCGGCACGATATAGGCGTGATCGTTCAGATGGTCGTCGAGAGCGGCGGCATAGGTGCGCACCTCGGGATGAGCGCCGCACAGGACCTCGACCCCCTCGGGTGCTGCCACCAGCGCCAGGAAGCGGATGTTGCGATCGGCCACCCCGGCCTTGTTCAGCACATCGACCGCCGCAGCGGCGGAATAGCCCGTCGCCAGCATCGGATCGCAGAGGATGAAGATGCGCCCTTCCGGCTCCGGCAGCTTGACGAAGTACTGTACCGGCCGCTTCGTCACCGGATCGCGGTAGAGCCCGACATGGCCCATGCGGGCCGAGGGAATCAGGTCGATCATCGCCTCGGCCATGCCGAGGCCGGCGCGCAGGATGGCAACAACCGCCACCTTCTTGCCGGCGATGGTGGGCGCGTCCATCGCCTCGAGCGGCGTCTCGATGCGCTCGCTCGTCAGCGGCAGATCGCGCGTCACCTCATAGCCCATGAGGAGAGCGATCTCCTTCAGCAGCTGACGGAACAGGATGGTGGGCGTGCGCTTGTCGCGCATTATCGACAGCTTGTGCTGGATCAGCGGATGGACGAGGACGTGGAAGTTCGGAAACTGGCTGAGTGGCGTCTTCATCCTCGTCCTCTCCGGTCGCGGCCTATCTTCTATAGCGAAGGCCAGGCCCCCTTGCCCATGACTTTCAGCGCCAGTGTCAGGCCCAGCGCCGCGATCGCCGCCATGACGAAGAAGGCATGGCCGCCGAAGGCGGCATAGAGCGCGCCCGTCCCCAGGGTGACGAGCCCGGTGGTCGAGCCGACCGCGATCGCCTGCAGCATCTGGGCGGTGGCGGCGAGCCCGGGCGGCGTGCGCCGGGCGAGATAAGTCATGGCGGCGAGATGGGTGGCGGCAAAGGTGAAGCCGTGCAGGCACTGGACCAGAACCAGAAGCGGCAGGCCCGTGCCGAGACCTGCGAGCAGCCAGCGGATGACCGCCGCCGCCCCGCCGATGACGAAGAGCTCGGGTCCCATCATCCGTCGCAGCAGGCGCTTTGCCGCCCAGAACAGCAGGACCTCGGCGACGACCGAGAGCGCCCAGAGCCAGCCGATCACGGCCGCGCTGTGGCCCGCCGCCAGCCAGTGGATCGTCCCGAAGGCGTAGAGCAAGGCGTGGGAGGACTGGATGATACCCGAGGCGGCCAGCATGAGCAGAAAGCCGGGGTCGGTCAGCAGGGAGAGCATGCCCGCTTCGCCCGCCGCGCGCCGCGGCAGGCGGGGCAGCAGGAAGGCCGCCCCGACGCTCAGGATCCAGAAGATCACGAGGAGCCAGATGGTCATCGGCGCGCCGTAGCGCCCGATGAGCACGCCGCCCAGGCTGGCGGCGACAATATAGGCGAGCGATCCCCAAAGGCGGACGCGGGCGTAGTCGAAACCGCCGACGAGGGCGGCCGAGACCGCGAGGCTGTCCATCATCGGCGGCACTGCGGTGAAGAAGAGGCCGAGGGCGAAGCAGAGCACGAAGAAGCCCGCGAAGCCCTGGGCCAAGGGAAAGAGGGCGAAGGCGACGAGGCTCGCCGCCGAGAGCAGGATCAGCGGCCAGCGCGCCTCGCCCCAGGCATCGGCCGCGCGTGCGATCAGGGGATTGCCGATGAGGCGCGAGATCTGGATGAGCGCGAGGAGATAGCCGATATCCTCGGCGCCCATGCCCCTGGCCGCCAGATAGCTCGGCAGGAAGGGGATGTAGATCCCAAAGGCCGAGAGATAGGCCGCATAATAGAGCACAAGGCGCAGGGGCAAGGGATCGAATCGGGCCGTGGTTGCGGGCCGGCGGAGGCTAGCATGGGCCCGGGCGGAGGGCGCGGCGAGAATCCCGTGGACTTGCCCCACCGACCGGGCCATATAGCCGGCCATCATGACCGCGCTGCCCTTTCTCAAGATGCATGGCCTCGGCAATGATTTCGTCGTGATCGACGCGCGCAGCCGCGCGGTCATCCTCGACGAGAGAGAGGCCCGGCACATCGCCGACCGGCGCCAGGGCATCGGCTGCGACCAGCTCATCCTGATCGAGCCGGCCAAGAGCAAGCTCGCCGATGCCTTCATGCGCATCCGCAATGCCGATGGCGGCGAGGTCGAGGCCTGCGGCAATGCCACGCGCTGCGTCGCCGATCTGCTGATGAAGGAGAAGGGCCTTAGCCACGTGGTCATCGAAACCGTGGCCGGGCTCCTCGACGCCGAGGCGGCGGGCGAGGGGCTCGTCAGCGTCGATATGGGACCGGCGCTCCTCGACTGGCGCGAGATCCCGCTCGCCCGGCCCATGGACACGCTCCATCTCGACCTCTCCCTCGGCGGGCTCAGCGATCCCGTGGCGGTCAATACCGGCAATCCCCATGCCGTCTTCTTCGTGGCCGATGCCGAGGCGGTGGATCTCACCGCTCTCGGGCCCGTCATCGAGCGCCATCCCCTTTTTCCCGAGCGCGTCAATGTCGAGGTCGCGACGGTGATCGCACCGGAGCGGATCCGCATGCGGGTCTGGGAGCGCGGTGTCGGCATCACCCGGGCCTGCGGCACCGGCGCCTGCGCGACCTTGGTCGCGGCGGCGCGCCGCAAGCTCACGGGCCGGCGCGCGGAAGTCATCCTCGACGGCGGCAACCTCGAGATCGAATGGATGCCCGACAACCATCTGCGCATGACCGGCCCGGTCGCCGTCAGCTTCTCAGGCGAGCTTCCGATCGGCACGCGCGCAGCGTGACCCGATGATCGAAATCGTTTCCTTCGGCTGCCGCCTCAACGCCTTCGAGAGCGAGGTCATGCGCGGCCATGCGGCGGCGGCCGGCCTCGAGCGGGCCGTGGTGATCAATACCTGCGCCGTCACCGCCGAGGCAACGCGCCAGGCGCGCCAGGCGATCCGCAAGGCAAGGCGCGAGAATCCCGAGGCCCGCATCGTCGTCACCGGCTGCGCCGCCCAGATCGACCCCGCCGGCTTCGCTGCCATGCCGGAGGTCGATCAGGTGCTGGGCAATGAGGAGAAGCTGAAGCACCAGAGCTTCGCCCGGCTGGCCGAGGGCACGCTCACGCGCATCGAGGTCGGCGACATCATGCTGGCAAGGGCAGCGACAGTAGCCGCGACCCCGAAGACCGAGGGCCGCACGCGGGCCTTCCTGCAGGTCCAGCAGGGTTGCGATCACCGCTGCACTTTTTGCGTCATCCCCTATGGACGGGGCAATAACCGCAGCCTTCCCCTGGGCGAGATCCTGGCCCAGGCGCGCCGCCTGGTCGAAGATGGAGTGAAGGAGATCGTGCTCACCGGGGTCGATATCGGCGGCTATGGCGGCGATCTGCCGGGCCGTCCGAGCCTCGGCCAGATGGTGCGCCGCCTGCTGCGCCAGCTCCCGGAGCTGCCACGCCTGCGCCTCTCCTCCATCGATCCGATGGAGATCGATGCCGATCTCTGGCGCCTCATCGCCGAGGAGCCGCGCCTCATGCCCCATCTTCACCTCTCGCTCCAGGCGGGAGACGATCTGATCCTAAAGCGCATGAAGCGCCGCCACAGCCGGGCGCAGGCCGTGGCTGCGGCCCGCCAGGCTGAGGATCTGCGACTCGGCATCGCGCTCGGCGCCGATCTCATCGCGGGATTCCCCACCGAGACCGAGGCCATGTTTCGGGGGAGCCTCGCCCTCATCGAGGATTGCGGCCTCGCCTTTCTCCATGTCTTTCCCTATTCCGCGCGCGCCGGCACCCCGGCTGCCCGCATGCCCCAGCTTCCCATGGCGCTGAGGCGCGAGCGGGCGCGCCGGCTGCGCACCGCGGGCGCTGCGGCAGAGGCCCGCTTCCTCGCCCGCCAGACGGGTCGTGCGGAACGGGTACTGATCGAACGGGCGGGGCGGGGCCATGGCGAGAGCTTCGCCGAGATCGAGACCAGCCAAGGCTTGCCCGGCGAGATCCTGGCGGTGTGCATCACCGGCGCCCGCGGCCGGCGTCTGATCGGCGAAACGTCCACCGGTCCATCGCGGCAATGAACGAGAAGCGCAGCTGGCTGGGCCGGCTTGCCGCCGGACTCAAGCGCACCTCCTCGCGCCTCAGCGACGGGATCGCTGGCATCTTCGTCAAGCGCCGGCTGGACAAAGCAACCCTCGCCGAGCTGGAGGACCTTCTCATCAGCGCCGATCTGGGCCCGGCCACGGCGGCCAAGCTGGTGGAGGAGCTCGGCCGCGATCGTCTGGACAAGGAGATCGGGGAGCAGGAGATCCGGGAGATCCTGGCCGGGTCCATCGCCAAGCTGCTGGAGCCGGTTGCCCAGCCTCTGATTCTCGATCCGGCGCACAAGCCCTTCACCGTGCTGGTGGTCGGGGTCAATGGCAGCGGCAAGACGACCACCATCGGCAAGCTGGCGCAGTTCCACCGCGAGGCGGGCCGACGCGTGGTCATGGCGGCAGGCGACACCTTTCGCGCCGCCGCCATCGAGCAACTGAAGATCTGGGGCGCGCGCACCGGGGCCACCGTCATCGCGAGCGAGCCCGGTGCCGATGCCGCCGGGCTCGCCTATGACGCGTTGGTGCAGGCGAGGGCAGAGGGCGCCGACGATCTGCTGCTGATCGATACCGCCGGGCGGCTGCACAACAAGGCCGATCTCATGGCCGAGCTTCAGAAGATCATTCGTGTGCTGAAGAAGCTCGACCCGATGGCACCGCAGGAATGCCTCCTGGTGCTTGACGCCACCGTGGGCCAGAACGCCCATCAGCAGGTGGAGACGTTCCGCAGCCTGGTGCAGGTCAGCGGGATCGTGGTCACCAAGCTCGACGGCACCGCGCGCGGCGGCGTGCTGGTGGCGCTCGCCCAGCGCTTCGGCCTGCCGGTGCGCGCCATCGGCGTCGGCGAGAGCGCCGATGATCTGAGGCCCTTCGAGGCGGCGAGCTTCGCCCGATCGCTGCTCGGCCTTCCGACCGACTGACTCCGACACCCTCCGGGTGCTGTCGCAATTCCATGTGTACCGCGCCGCCTCTGGTGCGGCGGACGATTCCGGCGCAGCATGACGGCGCCATGGCGAACGACCCGCTGTCCAACGAGCTGAAAGCGATCTTCCGCGAGCGCGGCAAGCCGGAGTCCGCCGAGAAGCCGCTGCGCGAGATCGAGCTGGGAGGCGGGCTTCGAATCGTCGACCGCAGCGGGCGCGCCTGGATCGATCTCCAGGCGGTGGATCTGATCCGCCGCTTTCTCGATCCCGGCGACACCATGGTCGATGTGGGGGCGGGCATCGGCGTCTACAGCATCGCCGCCGGCGCCGCGGTGGGACCCACCGGCCGGGTCGAGGCCTTCGAACCGAGCCCGAGCTTGCGGCCCGCCCTCGAGGCGAATCTGCGACTGAACGGCCTCGCCAATGTGCAGATCCATGCCAATCTCGCGGGCGATGGACGGCGTCTCGATCTCTTCGTGGACGGCACCGGGCGCAGCGGGCGGCGGCGCTGGTCGGTCCGGCGCGAAGGAGTGGCACAACGCGATCTGCTGCGGATCACGAGCCTGCCGGTGGATGCGCTCATGTCCGGGCGGCGCTGCAGCCTGATTCGCATCGGTGTCGCCGGCGGCGAGCTCAAGGTGCTGGACGGCGCCGTCAAGCTGCTCGGCCGGCCCGAGGCGCCGGCAGTGCTGATCGGCATCGACGAGGAGGCGCTCGCCGATTTCGGCCATATCCCGAGCCAGCTCGTCGCCTGGCTCGCCGCCCGCGGTCACGAGATCTACGCCTATGACGGCGAGCGGCACCGGCTGCTGCAGTCGGCCGCGCCCTGGCGCCTCGGCCGGCTCCTGCTCACCTTTCCGCCCGCCGCGCGCAACGACGTGTCGCGCCGCCTCGCCCGCATCCCCGCCGGCCAGGAGACCGCCGAGGGCGTCTGAGACGCGCCTCAAATGTTGCCGAGCTCGCCCGGCGGGTTCATCTGCGCAGGATAGTCCGCCTTGCCATCGCCGGCCCGATAGTGATCGAGCGCCCAGCGTACCGAGGGGAAGGCGAGCTCGGCCCAGGGGATCTCGGACCAGTCGAAGAGGCCGACCTCGGTGCTCTCGGGCCCGGCCTCGATCGCCGGCGACAGCAGGCGGGCGATATAGATGAGCTGCACTTGGGAGAGGCGGGGGATGTTGTAGACGGCCAGCAGGCGCTGGATCTCGATCCGCGCCCGCGCCTCTTCCCAGGCTTCGCGCTTGGCTCCCTCCAGACTGGTCTCGTTCAGCTCCATATAGCCAGCGGGCAGGGTCCAGAAGCCCGCCCGCGGATTGATGGCCCGCCGGCAGAGCAGGATCTTCTGCTCCCAGAGACAGACAGAGCCGACGACAACCTTGGGATTCTCATAGGCGATGAAGCCGCAATCGCGGCAGACGAGGCGCAGCCGTTCCTCTCCCTCGGGGATGCGCCGCTCGAAGGAATGAGTTGCCCTGCCCTCACCTTCGTTCATCCGTCCAATCTGGGCCGGCCGTCATGACCTGACAAGATGGCTGACAGGACCGGCCGACAGGGGTGCGGGTCTTCCGTCCCGGGGGTGGAGAACCCACAATAACCCTGAGCGCAAAGCGGTTGCGCCGGGCCCCGTTCGTGTTGCATCTTCGCGGCCTCCATCGGCTCCTGGCCTGTCGGCGCCCTGCCGCCGGCACGCCCATGAGCCCATCACAGCCCAGCCGGAAGAGACCGCCATGACCTATGTCGTCACCGAAGCCTGCATCAAGTGCAAGTACATGGATTGCGTCGAGGTCTGTCCGGTCGACTGCTTCTATGTTGGCGACAACATGCTGGTCATTCACCCCGACGAATGCATCGATTGCGGGGTCTGCGAGCCGGAATGCCCTCCGGAGGCGATCAAGCCGGATACCGAGGCCGGCATGGACCAGTGGCTCGAGCTCAATCGGAAGTATTCGGAGAGCTGGCCGAATATTACCCGGAAGGGCGAGGCACCCGCCGATGCCGACCAGTGGAAGGGCGTCGAGGACAAATTTTCCAAATATTTCAGTCCGAATCCCGGGAAACCGTAACTATTGCAATAAATTGGCTGATTCATTGAATCTGGCCGCAAAATCTGTTACTATCCTGCCACAGTGGTTGTCCCGAAAGGGGCAGCCGGTAGTTTGAGCGCATCATGCGGGCGGGTTCCGCCCGGCTTCGTAACAGGGGCTCGAGGCGGCTTGGCGTGGCTATGCTCGCGCCAAGCGGTGGTGCTTTGACTGTGCCTGGAGACCGGCTGGCTGACGCCGGCGGTCGCTGCCAGGCGCATGGGTGGAAAAGCGCGCGGGCGGAGAACGGCTCAACCGTTCCCAGGGGGCGCGAGGCAAGGTTGGTATGAAGGCGTCCAATTCGAAAATCAGAACGAAAGCGAAGAAAGTCGTGAGCAAGGATATCGGATTTCGCAAAGGTGACTTCGTGGTCTATCCGACGCATGGCGTCGGCCGCGTTCTCGGCGTCGAGACGCAGGAAATCTCCGGCCATAGCCTGCAGGTCATCATCATCAACTTCGACAA
>DATFRE010000097.1:0-2546 GCA_035263545.1 Dongiaceae bacterium | reverse complement strand
GGCCGTTCCGCCATTGTTGATATAGCCGATGAATCCGCTCTCCTCGTCATAGAAGAACGTGATGCCGTTGAGGACGGAGACGCTGGTGTTGAACAGCTTCGAGTTGTTGCCGTCGACGACAATGCCGCCATCCGGCTGCATGTCCGTATTGGTCTCGTCCACGGTGAAGGTGTAGTAGGCCGCCGGACGAGCCTCCCCCGGCAAAGTGAGAGCGACCATTGTCCCGGCCTGCAGGCAATCATTGCTGCCTTCGCTTCCCGCCGGGCACCCGCCGAGAGGACCGGAAAAGCCGGGGGCCGAGAGATAGCCCGTGGTAAGGCCGGTATCCATCAGCACCTTGCCGCTGAAGCTCTTTCCGTTGACGATGATGGTCATCGGGGCGGGCTCCCATTCCGGCAGGCCCGGCAGCGAATTGCTCCCGTCGGGCAGCAGCTTCACCATGGAGGCGTTGGAGGTGATGGCGGTCGTCAGCCCGAGATAGACGCCGGTGGGCGTCACCTCGTAGCCGTTGTGCCAATCGGCGGGCAGCGCGACCATCGTGCCGTTCGCGCCGACGACGCTCGTCAGGTTGAGGAAGGCATTGTAGTTCGGGGTGGCATGGGTCTGGGTATCGCTCTCGCGGGCGAAGCCGATGCCCATGATCGCGATGCCGGTGGGATGATCGTTGGGCGTGCAGTCGCGGGCATTCACCTCGCAGGAGATCTTGGTGACCCGCAGCACCGGCACATCGGCCGTGGCGATGAGCGCACCGTTGGCGTCATAGATGTTCTGGGTGGCCGTGTACCAGGTGCCCTCCTCGATGACTCCGCTGCTGCTGTAGATCTGCTTTCCCGGACCGAGATTCTTCGCATCGGGCGCCGGGGTGAAGAGATCCGCGGAGACGACGATACCGGTCGACCCGGTGTCCATGACGACGGCGGAATAGGTCGTGCTGTCCCCGAAGCCGAGATTGATCGTCGGCGAAACACCCGCTTCCGGGCCGCTGGTCCCATTGTCGTAGGTGACGAAGACCGTATCGCCGCCCGACAGAAGATTCGTGGACTGAGCCTGAGCCCGCAGCGGTCCCATGGCGGTAAGCAATAGCGTTGCCAGCGCCGCCCGGCGCCAGCTCGATTCCCTGGTCATCATGACCCCCAACCCCAACTGCATCCCCGCGACAAGCTGGCAAAAGCCCGGTGCGCTTGCAAGTTGAAATCGAATCGAGGGGGCGCGACGTCCCGACAATAGTCATATTATTGCCGGAGACGGCCGGTCGGGCCGCATGCGCGCATTGAACGCGGCGGCCGCCTCGGCTAAGGATCGCAGGTCATGGGGCCAGAGAGTGGGCCGGGCTCGGCCGAAGCATTCCGCCTGTCATGAACCGGTCAACTTCTGCAGCGAGCATCTATCGGCCATGGATATCGTCACCCAGTTCCCGCGCCAGGTGCGGGAGATCGAGAATCTGTACATCACGCTCTCCGACGGCTGCCAGCTCGCCGCGCGGATCTGGCTCCCGGTCGATGCGGAGCAGAAGCCCGTGCCCGCCATCCTCGAATATCTGCCCTACCGCAAGCGCGACGGCACGGCGGAGCGCGATCACCTGACCCATCCCTATTTCGCCGGCCATGGCTATGCCTGCATCAGGGTCGACATGCGCGGCGCCGGGGAATCCGACGGGCTGCTGGAGGACGAGTACATCAAGCTGGAGCAAGATGACTGCCTGGAGGTCATGCGCTGGATCGCGGCCCAGCCCTGGTGCACCGGCGCGATCGGGATGATCGGCATCTCCTGGGGCGGCTTCAACGGATTGCAGGTGGCGGCCCGCCGTCCGGCGGAACTCAAGGCCGTCATCTCCCTCTGCTCGACCGACGACCGCTATGCCGACGACATCCATTTCATGGGCGGCTGCCTGCTGAACGACAATCTGCAATGGGCCTCGGTGATGCTGGGCTATATGTCGCGCTCGCCGGACAGGGCGCTGCTCGGGGAGCGCTGGCGCGAGGCCTGGCTGAACCGCCTGAAGCATCAGCCTCTGCTGGTCGCCCATTGGCTGCGCCATCAGCGCCGCGACGCGCTGTGGAAGCACGGCTCCATCTGCGAGGATTGGGGCGCGGTTGCCTGCCCGGTCTATCTGGTGGGCGGCTGGGCCGACGGCTATTCCAACACCATCCCGCGCATGCTGGCCCATCTGCAGTGCCCCAAGAAGGGGCTGATCGGGCCCTGGGCGCATAAATACCCGCATTTCGCCAAGCCCGGCCCGCAGATCGGCTTCCTGCAGGAGGCGCTGCGCTGGTGGGACAAATGGCTGAAGGGAATCGAGACCGGAATCATGGACGAGCCCCAATACCGGGTCTGGATGGAGGAGCCGGCGCCCCCGCTCGCCTATTACGATGAGCGCCCCGGCCGCTGGGTCGCCGAGCCCAGCTGGCCGAGCCCCAACATCAAGGCCCAGGTCCTGGCGCTCGATGCCGGGGGCCGGCTCTCGGCTGAGCCGGGCCCCGAGACCTTCGCCGAGACCCTCTCGCCCCAATCGGTGGGCGAGGGTTGCGGCGCCTGGTGCGGCTTCG
>DATFRE010000096.1:0-6540 GCA_035263545.1 Dongiaceae bacterium | reverse complement strand
TGATCCCCGGATCGAGTCCGGTGAAACACCCCGAAGCATCCAGCTTTCCGTCTTCTCGCCGCCGATAGGGACGCGGATCGCCCGTCTTGCTGCCCTCCTTTCTCGTCATGCTCGGGCTTGTCCCGAGCATCCACGTCTTGGGGGCGCCTCCGCTCGTAGAAACGCCGATAAGACCTGGTCGAATGCCACTATTGACGGCGGGCAAACTCGTGGATGGTCGGCCTTCGCCGACCATGACGATGGAGGAAGCGAGGCTTGCCAACTGTGCTGGTTCTTACTGATCGACGTCGATGGCCGGTACTTCGCCCGGCCATGACGGCATCGGGAGCGACCAGCGTCGGCCGAGAACTTCCTGAGGCCAGCGACCACAAGTTGAAGCAGGGAAGGGCTCGCTGATCTGATCCGAGCCCTCACCCCCGCTGCACGAGCGCGGGCGCCGGGAGCCTTCGGCCGAGCTCGCCGATCTCCTCCTGGAGCAGGTCGGCGGCGCCCATCGAGGCTTCGGCATGCTGCTTCAGGCGTGGGCGCAGCCGCTCGGTCGCGGCGGCGCTGAAATGCGAGAGGCGCCGGTGGTCGGCCTCGCTGCTGTTGGTGAATTCGCGCAGGCACCGGTGGGCCTCGCTCGGATGCCCGAGGCCGCTGAACTTCGGCTGGCTGCCGAATCGCCGCTGCTGGTACCAGGCGCGCGCCTTGGGATCGAACCAGCTGAGATAGCCGTTCTTCAGCGCCTCGAGCGGCCTCTCCACGGCACCGGTGAAGCTGTAGCGCTCGCCGCCCCGATCCGGCTCGAAGAAAGTCGGGGTACAGAAATCCGAGACCAGGATGCCGTCGATCATGTAGCCGAACTGGATATCCTGGCAGGGATCGGCGACCTCCAGAAGAAACGCGACCTTGCCCTGGTCCTCCAGGGGCGAGGGCCCCCAGATCTGCCGGCTGCCGCTGGGGTCGACGAGCATGGCGAGGCATTCATGGCTCGCGGCGAGCGACCAGGTGGGCCCGGCCTCGACCAGGCAATAGGGGCTGCCATGCCGGTCCAGATGCATGCCGGCCGCGCCCGGCTCGGGAATCTCGTCCGCGACGACGATCGGCCAGTAGCCGACCGGAATCTCGCGCAGGCTGGGAAAGGCCGAAACGCAGGCCTTCACCCGCCAGAGAGGTGCGAGGTCACGCGAAACCTGACGTTGAAACGCGGCCCCGGTTCTGACGACCTCGCTCAAAGGGACCTTCTCGGTCGCCGAGACAAGAGCGATTTGACGCAACATCCATCATTCCTTCCCGCAGCTTCATGCCGCGAGTCGTTCAAGGGTAAGCGAATCCCCTTCAACCAAGGGTAAAGCGAGTCCCCTTCGACGGAATTAACGGGCCGGGTGGATCGTTGCGTGGCAACAAAGTGGCAGGCGGGCCGGCGCGGCCGGCCGCCCGGGCTATTCGGCCCCCCTCGCTTATTCGGCGGCCTGGCTTATTCGGCGGCCTGAGCGCCCTTCTGGCGGCCCAGCATGCGCTCGAGGATGCGGCGCTGGAAATGATGTGTGGCCTGATCCTGCGCCGGCGAGAAACGGCCGCCGGTGGCGGCGGAGGAGGCGTGGCCTTCCTGCAGCCGCTCGACCACGTCGATATCCTCGATGAAGACCGAATCCCAGCGCTGGATCGTCTCCTCGCGAATCGGGCGCAGGGCCTCGCTCATCGCGCCATCGCCGAAGAAGAAGATGTCGAATCGCTCCTTCGCGCGCTCAGGCCCATCCGGCTGGACGTCGATCAGGTAAAAGTGATCCGATTGGAGCCCCGTCATGAGATTGGGGAAGAGGACGGGATATTCGGCATGGGCGGCCTCGTCGGCGGTCAGGCGCTGGCCGGGCAAACTGAGGCCGCCCATGGTTCGCGGCGCATAGACCGTCGTTCCCTGGCCGGCGGCATCGGACCCGGCGAAGAAGGTGTAGTGATCCGACATGCGCGAGTAGCTGTTCAGGCCCTTATGCACCCAGGGCAGGTGATAGCTCTCGAGATAGTTCTCGATCGCATGCTTCCAGTTGGTGTTCAGCGCATAGCTCTTGCCGCCGCCATAGCGGAGATTCGAGAAGTCATAGGCGGACCAGCGATCGGTCAAGGGGCCGAGCCAGTCGCTCAGCGCCGGCGCATCGCCGCTCACATTGACGAAGATGAGCCCGGCCCAGGTTTCCAGGCGCACGGGGCGAAGGCCCAGGCTCGCCTTGTCCAGCTCCGGGCATTCGTCGATGTCTTGGCCGCCGATATGCGGCGTGCGGACGAGCCGCCCGTCCAGATCATAGGTCCAGGCGTGATAAGGGCAGGTGAGGGTCGGCCGCCCGCTCGCCGCCTCGCGCAGGATCAGCGCGTTGCGGTGGCTGCAGACATTGTGGAAGGCGTTGATCTCCCCAGCGCGGTTCTTCATCAGGAGCAGAGGCTGGCCCGCGATGGTGACGGGGCGCATATCGCCCGGGCGAGGAAGCTCCTCGGCGCGCCCGGCATAGATCCAGCCCGGGGCGAAGAGAAGCTGCTGCTCCAGCGCCAGGAAGTCCGGGCTCGTATAGGCGATGGAGGGAAGGCCGGTTGCCTTTCCCGTCGGGCGCATGACGGCCTCGATGGAAGCGGGGGGAAGGATCGTCTCGATGCGCATGGGCTTCGGCTCCTCGAATCTAGATCTAGGCGCGGGCAGGCAGGCGGCAGAGGCGGTCCATCAGGCGGTCCATGAAGGCCTCGCACTGGGCGATCTGGTCGATCTCGATGAACTCGTCCGGCTTGTGGGCCTGGGCGATGCTGCCGGGCCCGCAGACGACCGTCGGGATGCCGGCCTCCTGAAACAGGCCGCCCTCGGTTCCGAAGGCGACCTTGCCCACGGAATTGGCGCCAGTCAGGGATTTGACGAAGGCCACGATCTCGCTCTCCACGGGAATGTCGAGCCCGGGGAAGGCGGAGATCGGCTCCCAGGTGAAGCCGGCCTCAGGCGCCACGGCCTTCATCTTCGGGGCGAGCTCGGTCTCGGCGAAGCCCTTCACCTCGGCCAGCAGCGCCTCGGGATCGACGCCGGGCACATAGCGGAACTCGAAGTCGAAGGAGCAAAGCTTGGGCACGATGTTGAGCGCCGTGCCGCCATGGACCACGCCGGTATGGATCGTCGAATGAGCCACGTCGAAATCCCTGTCGAAGGGGCCTTCGCGCGCCATGCGATCGGCCATGGCGCGCAGCCGCCCGATGACCGCGGCGGCGTATTCGATCGCATTCACCCCTTCGGGCGCGAGGGAGGAATGGCACTCGCGCCCATGGACATGGCAGCGCAGACTCATCTTCCCCTTATGCCCGACCATCACCTTCATATCCGTCGGCTCGCCGATGATGCAGGCGAAGGGACGGACGGGAAGATCGCGCAGCACCTTCAGCAGGCTGCGCACGCCGAGGCAGCCCACCTCCTCGTCATAGGTGAAGACGAGATGGATCGGCGTGGTCGGCTCGCGCCGCAGCATCTCGGGGGCCTTGGTCAGCAGGATGCCGAGGAAGGCCTTCATATCGGCGGTGCCGCGGCCGAAGAGCCGTCCGTCATGCTCGGTCAGCAGCCAGGGATCGCTGTTCCAGTTCTGACCATCGATGGGCACCACGTCGGTATGGCCGGAAAGGGCGATGCCGGGCTTGTCGCTGGGCCCGAGGGTGGCGTAGAGATTGGCCTTGCGCCCGGATTCGTCATGCACGAGACGGCCATGGACGCCGAGACGCGCAAGATGGTCGGCGATGAAGTCGATGAGCTCGAGATTGGAGTTCCGGCTTGTGGTGTCCATGGCGACGAGGCGGCGGATCATCTCGATGCTTTCGACGGAACGCGGCACAGGCATAGTCCTTGAGGCCAGGCGGAGGCGCTGAAAGAAGCATGGATATCCGGTCCCCCGAGGCGGTGGCAAGAGGCCCCCTGGAGGTAGAGCAGGAAATCCGGGTGCTGAGGCTGCCGGGCGTGCTCACGCGCCATGAGCCGCCGGCCGAGGCGCTCGCGCCCGTGGTGGTGGATTCACCCCATAGCGGGCGCGATTATCCCGAGGATTTCGGCCATGCCGCCCCCCTCGATCTGCTGCGCCGGGCGGAGGATGCCTTCGTCGACGAGCTCATCGCCGATGCCCCGACCGAAGGTGCTGCGCTGCTCGCGGCCTTGTTCCCGCGCAGCTATATCGACCCCAACCGCCACGAGGCCGATATCGACGAAAGCCTTCTGGCGGCGCCCTGGCCCCATGGGGCGCGCCCGACCGGGCGCAGCGAGCGCGGTCTCGGCCTGCTGCGCCGGCTGCTGAGCCCGACCTTGCCGATCTATGACCGGGTGCTCGAGGTGGCGGAGGTGGAACGGCGCCTCGACGGCTTCTACCGGCCCTATCACGAAGCGCTCAAGGCGCTGCTCGACCAGGCCCATCAGCGCTTCGGCGCGGTCTGGCATGTCAACTTCCACTCGATGAAGGCCATGGGGCGCGGGCGCAACGCCCGTTCCCGGGCCGATTTCGTGCTGGGCGATCTCGATGGTGCTGCTTGCGAGCGCGACTTCACCCAGCTGGTGCGCGAGACCCTGACCGCCATGGGCTATAGCGTGCGCCTCAACGATCCCTTCAAGGGGGCCGAGCTCGTCACGCGCTACAGCGAGCCGCGCGCCGGGCGCCACAGCCTGCAGGTCGAGATCAACCGGCGCCTCTATCTGGACGAGGCCGCGCTTGCCAAGACCGCGGATTTCGCCCGGCTCCGCGCCGAGCTGCGCCGCCTCATCGCGACCGTCGTGCGCCATGCGCGGGCGAACGTGTAGCGCAGCTTCTCCCTCTCCCGTGCTTTGAAACGGGAGAGGGAGGCCCATCGCGAAGCGATGGGGGGTGAGGGCTGCTCAAGCACCGGACTCGCTAGACCCTCACCCCGCGCCGTCGCTACGCGCCGGCGTCTCCCTCTCCCGATTCGAAGCGCGGGAGAGGGAGAGAAGGGCGCGGATGAGAAAGTCAGGGCTGGAATTGCTCGCTGAGGATTCGTTCCTCGAGATTGTGCTCGGGGTCGAAGAGGAGCTTGAGCGTCAGGTTGCGGTCCTCGCAGACGGTCACTTCGACCACGTCGCGCACCTCGGTGTAATCGGCGACCGCCGAGACCGGCCGCTTGTCGCTTTCCAGCACCTCGAACACCACCGTCGCCGAATGGGGCAGGGTGGCGCCGCGCCAGCGCCGCGGCCGGAAGGCGCTGATGGGCGTCAGCGCCAGCACGCCCGATCCCAGCGGCAGAACGGGACCATGGGCCGAGAGGTTATAGGCCGTGCTGCCGGCGGGGGTCGCGATCAGGATCCCGTCGCAGATCAGTAGCGGCAGGCGGATGACGCCGTCGACATGGATCGCGATCCTGGCGGTCTGGCGCGTCTCGCGCAGGAGCGAAACCTCGTTGATCGCGATCGCGCGGATCGTCTCGCCGCTGATAGTGCGCGCGGTCATGGCGAGCGGATGGAGCTCGACCTGCTGGGCGGCGGCGAGGCGGGCGGGCAGCCCCTCCTCGTCATACTGGTTCATCAGGAAGCCGACCGTGCCGCGATTCATTCCGAAGATGGGAATGCCGCGGCCGATGAAGCGGTGCAGGGTCTCCAACATCATGCCGTCGCCGCCCAGCGCCACGACGATATCGGCCTCGTCGGACGGCACATGAGCATAGCGCTCCTCCAGCCGGGCGAGCGCCCGGCGCGCTTCGTCATTGTCGGCGGCGAGAAAGGCGACGCGCAGCGCCTGCGGAGGGCGATCCGGCATGGCGGCGACTATAGCGTCTTGCCAAGTCGGCGGCGAGCCGCCAAGCTCGCTCTCGCCATTGTCTCAGGGGAGAGCGCGGTGATGCGTAACATCGTTCTTGCGGGTCTGGCCGCCGTCATTCTGGTTGCCGCTTCGCCGGCCGGACGGGCGCAGGACACGCAGGAGGGCTACTATTATCCCAAGCCCAGCGTGGTCGAAACCTATCAGGCGCGGGTCGCAACATTGCCCGACAGCGACCGCAGCCGCCGCCTCGGCTTCGTGACCGCGCTTTCGAAGGAGTTCGATGCCCGGCCCTATCCGCCCAACTATCTCGTCTACGCCAAGGGCGACGAGGCGGACAAGCTGATCATCACCGGCATGATGGACGGCCAGTTCAACACGATCTATCGCACGCGCGCGCTGCTCGCCGATCTGACGGCCTCGGCGCGCCTCACCGACTTTTTTCAGAAGAACGCCATCGCCGAATACGCGACCTTCCTGGATTTCCTGAAGCTGCTCGGCTTCAAGCAGGTGACGGTCACCGACGGCGAGAACTTCGCCCAGCAGATCAAGATCGAGTAGGCTCTTCTCACCACCGGTCGGGACGCGGGTTGCCCCTCTCGGTGCCCCCTTCTCGTCATGCTCGGGCTTGTCCCGAGCATCCACGTCTTAGGGCGTCTCCGCGCGCGGAAATGCCGATAAACCTGGTTAAATACCGTCATAGACGGCAGACAAACTCGTGGATGGCCGGGTCGAGCCCGGCCATGACGAGTGAGGCGTCAGCCGCCCGTCACGCTCATATGGCGGGGGA
>DATFRE010000095.1:0-8524 GCA_035263545.1 Dongiaceae bacterium | reverse complement strand
GCGGCGACGCGCGGGAGATAGGCGTAATAAGCGGCGAGATCGCGCATATCGGAATCGCTGAGGCCGACGGCCACCGGGGCCATGATCGCGTTCTTGCGCGCGCCGGTCTGAAAGTCCGCCAGCTGCTTGTAGATGGCGATGGGATCCTGCCCGGCGAGATTGGGCGTATTGGCGAGACTCATGCCGCGCGCGCCGTGGCACATGGTGCAGCGGAGCGCAAGCGTGGCGCCGCGCCCGATCGATTCCGCGCTGGCACCGCTCAGCATCTGCGGCGTGACGACGACGCCCGTCATCTGATAGCCCGGCTGGACCACCGGCTCGCTGGCCGGCGAAGCACGGACGAGCCCCGCCGCGCTGCAGATCGCGTCCCAGAGGCCGGTGAACCGATGGCCCGGCTGACCCCAGGGCAGCAAGGCGAAGCCGATGATGGCGGCGGCGACAAAGATCGCGGCGGTGATCGCGACGCTCGATGTGACCCAGCGATCCACATGCCGGCTCATCACCCGGCTCCAATCAGGACCGCCGGGACCTCAGTGCCCGGCGTCGCCATGAGATGGACGATGGGAAAGCCGTAGTTCACGATGGTCAGCGCCACCATGAGGGCGAGCCAGAGCCCGAAGCCATTCAGCGCCGCGGGCAGCCTCTGCGGGGGATGTGCAGCCACGCTGAAGCGATAGGTGCCGGGTTCGATCCGGGGTGCTCGCTGTCCGCGCGCCAGCACGATCAGGAACAGCGCGCCCGAGACCAGCAGGATCGCCCCACCGATGACCGACATGATCACCGGGGCGGCCTGCCCGGCGAGCATCGGGTCGTTGTAGTCGTAATAGGCCATGCGCCGCGGCATACCGAGGAGGCCGACATAGTGCCAGGGAAAGGTCACCACGATCATGCCGATGAACCAGGTCCAGAGCTGCAGGCGCATCAGGCCGAAGCTCGCCAGCGCGCGGCCGGTCAAATGCGGCCAGACGTCATAGGCGATCACGAAGTACATGATGACGATCGCCCCGCCGAAGATCAGGTGGAAATGCCCCGTGATCCACTGCGTGTTGTGAACGGTGGCGTCGAGCTGGTAGCTCATATTGATCAGCCCGCCGGCGCCGCCGAAGCCGAGCATGATGAAGGAGAAGGCGGTGCCCAGCATGACGGGATTGTCCCAGGGCAGCGCACCGAGCCAGCCCAGCAGACCCTTGCCGCCGCGCAAACGCGCTGCGATCTCCACCGAGGCGCAGATCGTGAACACCGTCAGCAGGGTCGGTAGCGAGACCAGAGCGGTGAAGGTCGAGTGCACGAACTTGAACCCGGAGCCGACCTGGGGATCTTCGAATAGGTGATGCGCGCCGATCGGCATCGCGACCACCAGGAAGAGAATGAAGGCGAGCCGCCCCATCCAATCGCTGTAGAGCCGCCCGCCGATCGCCCGGGGAAGGATGGTGTAATAGGCGATGTAGGTCGGCATCAGCCAGAAATAGACGATCGCATGCAGCGTCCACGAGAAAAAGACGCGCGCGAGCCCGGCATCGATGGTGCTGCGCCAGCCGAGCGCCACGGGGATGATCTGGAACAGCAGCTCGAGGGCGGCGCCGACGGCGGTCCAGCCCCAGAGATAGGAGCCGGCGACCGTCGCGAACATCGCGAACGGCACTGGCCTGCCTGGGTTGTCGCGCTTCCAGCTGTAGAGATTGACCGACATCAGCGCGACCCAGATCCAGGAGCCGACGACCACCAGGACGACGCCGATATAGTAGAACGCGCTGCCGATCATCGGCGGATAGAAGGTGTAGAGCACCGAGGCGCGGCCGAGGGCGATGGGCACGACCGCGGTCACGGTGCCGACCGCCGCGAGCGCAAATCCGAGCCAGGCCCAGCGGAGCCCGATCAGGGGACGCTGAAGTGCGGTTTCGGCGACGAAGTAGCCGAACCCCATGGCGACCAGGGTCGGCAGCACATAAGCCATCGTGGTGCCATGGGCCGTGACCGAGCGGTAGTAGAGCTCCGGATCGCCGATCCAGCTCGAGAGCGGGCTGCGGATGAACATCTGCCATGCGCCGAGCAGCAGCGCCGCGCCGAAGCCGGCGAAGGCGAGCCAGAAATGGGCCAGGATCATTCGCCGGCTATTTGACACAGCTCAACCTCTTCGTCGTGGCGGCCATCTGGGTGAAGGCCGCCTTGTCGATGACCTTGATCCGGCCCCACATCCCCTCATGCCCCACGCCGCAGAATTCATGGCAGGGCATGTAGCGCTCGCCCAGCGTCTGGAAGCGCGCCGGAAGGCTGGCGACATAGCCGGGCACCAGCATGAGGTTGATGGCCGTGCCGGTGATTAGGAATCCGTGCACGACATCGCCGCTGGTGACGCGAAAGGTGATGAGGGTGTCTGCCGGCACCAGGATGCATTCCGGCGTGAAGGAGTATTGCCGGCCGATGGCGCGCACGGTGACGGAGCCGTCGGGCTCGACCGCGCTGCCCAGATTGCTCTCGATGAACTCGCCGGTGAGATGGAGAGTGCGCGGATCGACGGTCTCGACGCGACTCTGGGGCAGGGTGGCCTGGTGCAGCCCGGCGAAGATGGCCAGGACCACGAGCAGCACGAGGAGGGCGGTCGCGTATACCGCCCAGCGATGCTCGACGCGCTCGACGTGATCGGCGCCGTCGTCCTGTGCTGGAGGCTGACCCGGGGAGAGGGAGTCCGTCATGGCGTGCCTGCGCGGGGCATGAAGACCAGGAGGTAGAAGGCGAACCAGACCAGCATCACGATGATCGTGGCGACACCGGCCAGCGCGATCGCGCCGGTGGGGCCGGCGCGCAGGATCTTGTTCACCTCCGCATCTTGCCGCCTTGCGGCCTCGGGATCTTCCGTGACAGGTTCGGAGTTCAACATCGCCACGTCACTCCACCGGTGCGGTGCGCAGCTGATTGGCGTCGCGCGCGGAAACCGCAGCACCCCGGTTGCCCCAGGCGGCGCGGATATAGGTCACCACCGCGGCGACTTCGTCGTCGGAAAGGGTCTGGGCGAAGGGCGGCATGCCATAGGGCATCGGGTTGCCGGCCGTGCCCGGTGGAAATCCGCCGTTCAGGACCATGCGGATCGGGTTCACGGCCGACTGCATCTGGATCGAGGGGTTGCCGGCGAGCGGCGGATATTCCGGCGGCATGCCGCGGCCGTCCACCGCATGGCAGCTGGCGCAATGCGTCTTGTAAACGGTCTCGCCGTAGGCAAGCAGCAGGCTGCTCTCCGACGACGAGAGCGCCGAGGTCTCGGTCCCGGGCGGGCTGCCCTGTCCGAGGCTCTGCAGGAAGACCGCCATGGCGCGCACATCGGCGTCGCTCAGATATTGCAGGCTGTTGAAGGTGACCTCCGCCATCGGCCCGTAGACCGCGCCCCGCCGCGAGATGCCGTTCCGCAGCAGCTGGACGATCTCGTCGAGGCTCCAGTCGCCGAGGCCGGCCTCCTTGTTCGAGGTGAGGGAGGGGGCGTACCAGTTCTGCATCGGGATCAGCCCGCCCTCGAAGGCCTTCGATTGGGAGTTGCCGCCCAGCGCGTTGATCGGCGAGTGGCACATCGCGCAATGGCCCAGCCCCTGGACGAGATAGGCGCCCCGGTTCCATTCGGCCGACTTGGTCGTGTCCGGCACATACTCGCCTTCGTCGAAGAACAGGGTCCGCCAGCCCAGAATGAGCGAGCGGTTGTTGTAGGGGAAGTCCAGGTCATGCGGCCGGTTGGGCTGATGCACCGGTGGGACCGAGCGCAGATAGGCGAAGATCGCGTCGGAATCCGCTCGCGTCACCTTGGTATAGGAGCCGAAGGGCATGGCGGGGTAGATGAGGCCGCCATCGGGAAAACGCCCGGTATGCATGGCGCCGTAGAAATCGTCCGCACTCCAGGACCCGATGCCGGTCTCGGGATCAGGCGTGATGTTGGAGGAATAGATCGTCCCGAAAGGCGTCGGCATGGCCCGCCCGCCGGCGAAGAGGCCGCCGCCCGGATTGGTGTGGCAGGCGACGCAGTCGCCGGCGCGGGCGAGATACTCGCCCTTGGCGATGAGCGCCTTGTCGTCGGCGCGTGCTGCGGCCGATCCGACGAGAAGCCCACCGGCAAGGAGGAGTAGCGAAAGCGTCCGCCCGGTTCGCAACCGCGTCCTCCCTCAGTTGGGTTCGCTGCCGCAGGCCATCGGCATCGGCAGCGTGCCATGGGCAACGGGCGACGGGTCGGCCGGAATCGGCAGGGAGGCGAGATAGGCGGCGACCGCGCTGACGTCGCTCTCCGTCAGACTGGCGGCGACGACCTGCATGCAGTCCGGCTCGGCGGCGGTGCGGGTTCCGTAGCGGAAGGCGCCGAGCTGGGCGCTGATATAGCTGGCATGCAGCCCCACCAGGCCAGGGATGGCGGGCCCCATGCCCGTCAAGGCGGAGCCATGACAATGGGAGCAGGGCGGCACACCCTGCTTCGCATCGCCCTGCTTGACGATCGTCTCCCCCCGCGTGAGCAGCGCCGGACTCGCATCGCTGACCGCCTGCTGCAGCGGCGGTGGGCGCAAGGCTGAGAAATACTCAGCCATCTTCTGAAGGTAGGCGTCAGGAATATATTCGAGGAGATAGTTCATCGGCGGATAGCGCCGGCGCCCGTCCCGGAATGCGACGAGCTGATTCATCAGATAGCCGGCGGGCTTTCCGGCCAGGCGGGGGAAATAGTCGTTGTTCGTCCCCTGGCCCTGCGTCCCGTGGCAGGCGGCGCAGGCCATGAGCCGCGCTTCCATCGTGTCGGGCGGATGGCCCGTCGGCTGGGCCCGCAGCAGGCCCGTCGGACAAAGTGCGAGCGCGATCAGGAGAATCAGTCGGACGAGGGGACCGGCGCTCCGGGCGCACAAGCGGGCCGGGCCGATTTGACGCCGACAGCTGACGGACCGAAAGGACATGAGCCCCCTTCTCGGTTCAGGCGCTTCTGCGTCGGCTCCAAGGGTTCGGCGCGCACGGCAACGAAAAGGGTAACAGCCCGCGCCCCCGGTTGGACAATTCCCTGTATCACGGCATCGCGACGCGAACAAGCATCTCCACCGTTTTAAGCCGATTTGTAAGCCGTTGTCCCGGCAGCGAACGGGCTCGGTGACCGTTCTCTTGTCTACTCAATATAGGTCTCCTCTCCGCCCTATATAGGGCAATGTCCGGGGTCGCATCGGCTCGAGGCCGCTCCGGGCGCCCGGAATCGATAATCGGCCGGAAGTGCCATAGAATTGACCGCAGCGGCCACTGATGGAGTCGCCCGCGCGGGATATTGGGGCTCAACCTGAATCCGTGACAACTTTGCAGGGGTGCTGATCCGACGTGAAAAGACCGAGTCATAGTGGGCTACCGACGGCGATCGCGCTGGCCGTGATCGTCACGGCCATCGTCGGCTTGTCGGCTTGGTATCTTACCCGGCCGACGCCCCTGCTGATTCAGGGCGAGGCCGACAGCACGCGAATCGACATCGCCGCGCGGGTCGACGGCAGGATTTCCAAGATCGCGGTGGAAAGGGGACAGAACGTTCTGGCCGGCGCGGTGCTTCTGCAGATCGACAATCCCGAGCTCGTCGCCAGGCTTGCCGAGGCGGTTGCGGCGAAGGGGGTGGCGGATGCCGAGCTTGCCCGCATCCATGCCGGGACGCGGGCCGAGACGGTCGCGGTGCGCAAGGCGGAGATCGATCGGACGGCGGCCGATCTGGCGCTCGCCCAGCAGACCTATGACCGCCTGAAAAAGCTGGTCGCCGGTCAATACGCGACGCAGCAGCGTCTCGACGAGGCGACAGCCGCGCTTCGCGTGGCGCAGCGCAGCTATGACCAGGCGAAGCTCGGCTATCAGGAGGCGATCGCGGGCTTCACGCCGGAGGAGGTCCATATGGCGGAAACCAAGGTCCTCCGCGCCGCGGCTGCCGTCGCCACGTTGCAGTCGCTCGTCGATCAGATGGTGGTCACTGCACCAGCGGCGACGCAGGTCTACCAGATCAATGTCGAGCAAGGCGAGGTCGTCGCACCGGGTATCCCTCTGCTGACCCTGGTGGAGATGAACGATATCTGGCTGCGCTTCGATCTGCGCGAAGACCTGATCAAGGATGTCAAGCTCGGCGACAGGATCGAGCTCCGCATTCCCGCGCTGGGCGATCGGCGGGTCGTGACCCAGATCAAGCTGATCGCCGCCAGGGGCGAATATGCCGGCTGGCGGGCGACCCGCGCGACGGGCGACTTCGATCTCCGGATCTTCGCCATTCGCGCCTATCCCACCGACCTCGTTCCGGGGCTGCGGCCGGGCATGAGCGCCTATGCCGAATGGCCGGCCACCCCGAAATGATCCTTCCCGCTGAGCCCGGCTTTCTGCTGGTCGCGACGCGGGAGCTGCGCTGGATCCTCCGGGACAGGATCGCCCTGTTCCTGATGGTCGGCGTGCCGTTGATCGCCTTCGCGGTTCTGGGGCTGACCTTCAGCAGCGCGGTGATCCGCGGGCTCAACACGGTCGTCGTCGATGCCGACCACACGCCGACCTCCCTCGCCGTGGCCCAGGCGGTCGAAGCGGCGCCCGGGGTCTCTCTCAGCGGCCGCGCTGACGACCTTTCGGCGGTGATGCAGGCGATCCGGTCCGGCCGGGCGATCGCGGCCGTCTATATTCCCGAGAACTTCGAGCGGGATCTCATGGAAGGACGCCGGCCCCAGGTCTCGCTCTTCTACAACACGCAGTTCATGACGCCGGGCAATACCGCCGGCAAGGCGCTGGGCGATGCCCTTCGCGGTGCCATCGCCGCAGTCGCGCCGCGCCTGCCGCCACTGCCCATGACCATGGGCTCGCTGGTGGTCGAGCAATATGTGCTGACGAACCCGGCCTTCAACTATGCGCAGTTCCTGCTGCGGGCCGTGCTGCCCATGGTGCTGCATGTGGTGATCGCCATTTCCACCTGCTACGCCGTCGGCACGGAGTTCTCGCGCCGTGGCGTGGAGACCTGGCTCCGCTGCGCCGGCGGCAGCCCTCTCACCGCGCTCGCCGGCAAGCTCGTGCCTCTCTTCGCCATCTTCATGCTTCTTATGATCGTGCTCCTGTTGATCATTCACGGGGCCTACCAGATTCCTTTCCGGGGCAGCGAAGTGATGATGGTGGCCGCGGCCTGCCTCCTCATCGCCGCCTATCAGGGGCTGGCATCGCTCCTGGTGCTTCTCGTCCGCAATCTGGCGCTCGGCCTCAGCCTGACGGCGATCATGGTCTCGCCGGCCTTCGGCTATGCCGGCGTCGGCTTTCCGGTGACCGGCATGCTGGCCTTTGCGCAGGGCTGGGGATCGATCCTCCCGCTGCGCTGGTACATGCAGCTCCTTTTCGATCAGGCGGCGCGCGGTGCACCCGTCGCCAATTCCGCCAGGGCCTTCGCCATCCTCGCCAGCCTGGCGCTGCTCTACGGAACCCTTGCCTGGCTCAGGCTCGTCCTGCTCGCCCGCCGCAAAGGGGGCGCCGCCAGCCCTGAGGCAGGCGAGGCCGCGGCGCCGATGGCAAGCCTCGATATGGGCCTGGGGATTGTCTTCACGGGCGAGCTTCGCCGCATCCTGAGCGACCGCAGCGTCATGGGCCTGATGGTGCTGGCCCCCATTCTCTATGGTGTGTTCTATCCCCAACCTTATCTGGGTCAGATCCTGCGCCACCTCCCCATCGCCGTTGTCGATCTCGACCAGACGGAGGTCAGCCGCCGCCTCGTCACGACGCTGGACGCGGACGAGGCGGTCAAGGTCGCGGCGCGCCCCACGACGATCTCGGAGGCGCAGCAGGCGCTCTTCCATCGCGAGGTGTTCGGCATATTGGAGATCCCCGAAGGGACGACGCGCGATCTCCTGAAGGGGAATATCGCGCGCCTGCCCGCTTTCGTGGACTCTGCCTATTTCCTCGTGTTCAGCAATGTGCTGCGGGGCATCGTAGAGGCGAGCACCACGGTGACCGCGGATCTCGCCTCCCACGAGGCCCGGGAGGGTGGGCAGGCCGATCGCCTCCTCGCTGTCATAAGTCCGGCAACGGTCCTGTCCGTGCCCCTGTTCAACCCGACGGGGGGATATGCCAGCTATGTCGTCCCGGCGGCCTTCGTCCTGATCCTGCAGCAGACGCTGCTGATCGGCGGGGCCATGCTGGGCGGGGTGGCGTTCGAAAGCGGCGGGCGGGCGGCCCAGCTGGCGCGCGGCTCGGTCGTCGCCATCTTGGGTCACGGCCTCGTCCATCTGGTCGTCTATGTCCCGGCGCTGCTGCTCTACCTCGTGATCCTGCCGCGAATCTACGGCTTCTCGGCGCTCGGGCGTCTGCCCGACCTCTTCCTGTTCGCGGCGACCTTCATCCTGGCCACCAGCTTCTTCGGCCAGGCGGCCGGGACATGGTTCAAGCGGCGGGAGACCGCCGTGGTCCTGTTCGTTGCGACCACGCTCCCGCAGTTCTTCCTGGTGGGCCTGTCCTGGCCGGTGGAAGCGATCCCGCCCGTCATGCGGGCGATCGGACGGATCTTCCCCTCGGAGACGGCGATCGACGGCATGGT
>DATFRE010000094.1:0-2356 GCA_035263545.1 Dongiaceae bacterium | reverse complement strand
GGGCGACTATAGGGCAATCGGCAAAGCTCCAGCAACAGGCGCGTGCCTATTTGGCCAGGGCGGCCTGAGCCTGCTTCACCAGGGCATCGAAGGCGGCCGGATCGCGGAAGGCGAGATCGGCGATCACCTTGCGATCGAGCTCGATGCCCGCGCGCTTGATGCCGTTGATGAACTGGGAATAGGTCAGGCCATGCTCGCGCACGCCGGCATTGATGCGCTGGATCCACAAGCCGCGGAAGGTCCGCTTCTTGTTGCGCCGGTCGCGATAGGCATAGCGCAGGCCCTTCTCGACCTTCTCGATGGCGATGCGGTAATTCGTCGAGGCGCGGCCGCGATAGCCCGCCGCCTGCTCGACCATCTTCTTGTGCCGGGCGTGGGTGGTGACGCCCCGTTTGACTCGTGCCATGGGCTGTCCCTCCTTATCCGTTCGGCAGGAAGTATTTCTTGACGATCTTCGTATCCGCTTCCGACATCAGCTCCGGCCCGCGATGCTGGCGCTTCATCTTCTTAGGGCGGCTGATCTGGCGGTGCCGGCGCTGCGAGGGATACATTTTCACCTTGCCGCTGCCGGTGAGCTTGAAGCGCTTTTTGGCGCCGCTCTTGGTCTTCATCTTGGGCATTTCATGTTTCCTTGAGGTTTGGGTCGATCGATGAGGGACGGTTTGGGCATGCCCTGCCGTGGCCGTCTCCAGGTCCCGGTTATGGGAAGCGGCGGTTTATATAGATTGTGCAGGGCGCTGGCAAGACCGCGCTTCCGCTCGCTTTTCGCCCTCTGGCCCCCCATCCCTTTATCCCCCTCGCCCCCATCCTAGACGGCCCCTCGCCCCCCGAAGGGGGAGAGGGGCTTAAGAGAAGAGGTGCGAGAGGGCCGGGGGTCTAAGACCGACGCGAAGGCTGGACGCTGGCCACCCGCGGCTCAGCGCGGGGCCAGCACCATGACCATCTGGCGGCCTTCGAGGCGGGGG
Source organism: Dongiaceae bacterium (assembly GCA_035263545.1). GTDB lineage: Bacteria > Pseudomonadota > Alphaproteobacteria > Dongiales > Dongiaceae > DASXQK01. The sequence goes on along the minus strand of DATFRE010000094.1, from coordinate 1,391 downwards.
AACTGCTCCACCTTGGCGGCGGCGTCGAACTGGGTGCGCACGCGGTCCAGGACCTGGGCCCCCAGCTCCTGATGCACCATCTCGCGGCCGCGAAAGCGCATGGTCACCTTGACCTTGTCGCCTTCCTCGAGGAAGCGCGCGACGGAGCGCATCTTGACGTCGTAGTCATGCTCGTCGATGCCCGGACGCAGCTTGATCTCCTTGACGTCGATGACCTTCTGCTTCTTGCGCGCCTCGTTCTTCTTCTTCTGGGCCTCGTACTTGAACTTGCCGATGTCCAGGATCTTGCAGACCGGCGGATCGGCATTGGGCGAGATCTCGACGAGATCGAGGCCGGCATCGGCGGCCATGTTCAGCGCCTCGCGCAGCGAGGTAACCCCGGCCATCGTCCCGTCCTCCTTCACCAGGCGGACGGTGGGAACGGTGATCTGGGCGTTGATGCGTGGCCCGTCACGGGACGGGGCGGCATCCATAGGCGATCTGGCGATAGGTCGTACTCCTCGGTTGTTGAACTCTGGGTCTAGGGAAGATCGGCGGGGGAAAGAGCCTCCGCCTTCAGTTTATTGACCGCCTCATCGAGGGCAAGGACTTCCTGTTTCTCGGCCCCCAGGCGGCGCAGCGCCACGCTGTTCTGCTCGGCTTCGCGCATGCCGACGACCAGCATGACGGGGACCTTGGCCAGCGAATGCTCGCGGACCTTGTAGTTGATCTTCTCGTTGCGCAGGTCGAGCTCGGCCTTGAGGCCGGCGGCATCGAGGGCCGCCTTCACCCGCCGGGCATGCTCGTCGCCCTCGCTGGTGATGGTGGCGACCACCACCTGGACCGGCGCCAGCCAGAAGGGGAACTTGCCGGCATAGTTCTCGATCAGCACCCCGATGAAGCGCTCCATGGAACCGAAGATCGCCCGGTGCAGCATGACCGGCCGGTGCTTCTGCCCGTCCTCGCCGATGTAGCTGGCGCCCAGGCGCTCCGGCAGGATGAAGTCGAGCTGCAGCGTGCCGCATTGCCAAGAGCGGCCGATGGTGTCGCGCAGATGGAACTCCAGCTTGGGCCCGTAGAAGGCGCCCTCGCCCGGGGCCATGGCATAGGGGATGCCGGACTCATCGATGGTCTGGCGCAAGTCCCGCTCGGCCTTGTCCCAGATCTCATCGCTCCCGGCGCGAAGCTCGGGCCGGTCGGCCAGGCGCACGCGGACATCCGTGAAGCCCAGGTCCTGGTAGACCGAGAGCAGCAGCTTGAAGAAGGCCGCACTCTCCGACTTGATCTGATCCTCGGTGCAGAAGATATGGGCATCGTCCTGGGTGAAGGCGCGCACCCGCATGATGCCGTGGATCGCGCCCGAGGGCTCGTTGCGATGGCAGGAGCCGAACTCCGCCAGCCGCAGCGGCAGG
>DATFRE010000093.1:0-11673 GCA_035263545.1 Dongiaceae bacterium | reverse complement strand
GCCATGGGCAGCGGCGTCAGCGAAGGCGAGATGGAGAGCCTCGACGAGGCCGAGGCCGCCATCGACGCGGTGAAGCGCTATGCCAGCACCGGCTATGTCCGCAACAACCTGGTCGTCTTCCACAACCATGGCCATGGCGGCAACGGGCATGGGGGCAATGGTCATGGCAGCAACGGCCATGGGAACGGCCACGCCAACGGCAACGGGCATGCCCATGCCCACGCCCATGGCGAGACGGACGAAGGCGACGCGACGGTCGTCGCCGAGGCGAGCGGCGCGGCCTATGCCTCGGCCGGCAATGGCGTCGCCGTCGCAGTGGCCTCGGTCAACGGCCATGGCAACGGCCACGTCGTGGTCGACCCCCATGTGGCCGCCGCCGTCGATGCCAAGCTCGACAAGATCCGCGAGGCCCGCCTCAAGGGCTACGAAGGCGATGCCTGCGGGGAATGCGGCAATTTCACCTTGGTCCGCAATGGAACCTGCCTGAAATGCACGACCTGCGGATCGACGAGCGGCTGCTCCTGAAGCAGCCGCATCGGGGCGGCGCGGCATCGACCACTGTAGCCTAGCTTCCCTTCTCGCACTTCGCCGGGCCCGTCGGGGGAAGATGGGCCCGGCTTTTTTTATTGGGCGGGCTTCTGGATCAGCGCGGCTTGGGTTCCCAGCCGCTTCAATTCTACCGGCGCAATTTCATACTCGATGAAATTGTCCGGGCATTCGGCGCTCGCCTGCTCGAGCAGCTTGCGCGCATTGCCCATATCGCCTTGAATGGGTCGCAGCTCCCCGATGTAGAAATCAGCCTCGCAGCGCTGGTCGCGATCCACCTCGGCATCCTTTGAGGCGGCGGCTCGCCTCACCACATCCTCCGTCATCTTGCCGAGATAAAATTGGAAGACCGGCGCTGGCCAGTTACTGGTATCCACTTTCGACGCATCCTGATTCGGGATCGATGGGATCGCCTGGCCACTTCTCGCACGAGTCAAGTACAGCCAGAGCACGCTGTAGCGGCGGACGGAGTCGGGATAGGTCGCACGAGCGAAATCGTCTGCTGCGGTGGTGTATCGACCGCGCAAAAAATCCAGCAGCCCGAGATCAAAGGCTATCTGACCTGAGTCAGGCCGAAGCGTCGAAGCCTTTCCGTACTCCAAGGCCGCGAGCTCATACTGTCCACGGAGACGATAGAGGCGCCCACATGTCAAATAGGCTCCAGCAAAATCCGGCTTCATGCGGATCGCGGCATCGAGATCTGCCAGGCTCGCATCCCACTGGCGTTCTCGGAGATAGGCTGCTCCGCGATGATAGAGGATCGACACGTCGCTGGGCTCGAGGCGAAGAGCCTGATCGTAGTCGGCGATCGCATTCGCGTTCTGATGCTTCAACTCATAAGCCATCGCCCTGCCGCTGTAGGCATACGAGGAATCGGGAGCCAGGCGAAGAGCGGCGCTGAACTCGACAATCGCCCGATCCGGGTCCTTCTTGTCGTAATAGGCATAGCCACGCTGGAGATAGGCCTCCACCAGATCTGGCTTCAGCCGGACAGCCACGTTCAAATCGGCAATGGCCTGATCAAAATTTCCCAGCGTGTCATTGGTTTCTCCGCGGCTCGCATAGGCTTCGGCGTAGTTGGGATTGATGACGATCGCAGCGTCGAAATCCTTGATCGCCTTCTCCGCCTCCTTCTTTTTCGCGTAGGCAAGGCCCCGATCGTAGAACGCGATCGAACTACGCGGATCAAGGCGGATGGCGGCACTGTAATCCGCGACCGCCTCGTCCCACTTCTCGAGACCGAACTTGGCGATGCCGCGGTCAATGTAAATGCGCGCAACACTCGGCGTCGCACGAATGGCCGCATCGAAATCTCGGAGCGCCCGCTCGTACTCCCGCTTGCTGGAATAGCTCAGGCCTCTGTAATCCAAGGCCAAACCATCGGTCGGATCGAGCTCTACCGCTCTGTCGAGATCTTGAATGGCCAGATCAAGCTCGCCCTTCTGATAGTAAGCATAGCCGCGGAGCCTGAGGGCCTCACCGCTCTTTGGATCGAGCCGAAGAGCGCTATCATAGTCGTCGATGGCTGCGTCGAATTGCCCGAGCGCGCCATAAAGCCGGGCGCGGTTCAGGTAGACCGCCACATCGCGCGGGTCGAGCCTTAGTGCCGTCTCGAAATCGGCGAAGGCCTTCGCAAAATCGTTGTCCTTGTAGTGGGCATAGCCGCGCCCGACATAGGCTTTCGCGTCATGCGGATTCAGGCGGATGGCGGCATTGAAATCGTAGATGGAATCGCTGAGATGCCCGGCCTTGAGGTCGTCCTCGCCGCTCTCGTACCAGCTTTTCGCCAGGCCGGGATCGAGCTTCACCACCCGGCGATAGTCGGCGGCGGCGCGCTCCATATCGCCCCGATGCTCGTATGCGACGCCGCGGTCATAGACGTAGTCGGCATCCTTCGGCGCGAGCCGGATCGCCTTGTCGTAGTCCACCAGCGCTTGGTCGTACTGCTTGGCATCGTCATGCACATAGCCGCGCCAGGCAAACATTTCGGCGTCATCTGGTTTCAGTCGAATCGCGGCCGTGAAATCCGCCACGGCCTTCCCGTCCTGGTCGAGCTGGTAATAGGCCCGGCCGCGATCGTAATAGGCTTCGACGAAGTCAGGCCTCAGCCTGATTGCCTGATCCTCATCGGCGACCGTGCGCTCGTATTTACTCTTGTAATAGAACGCGAGGCCCCGGTTGCGATAGCTGTCGGTATCGCCGGGATCAAGGCGGATCGCGGCATCGTAGTCGGTGATGGCCCGATCGAGATCGCCCTTGCGGTGATAGGCGATGGCGCGGTTGCCGAAGGCCAGGGAATAGTCCGGCTCGATCTTGATCGCGGCGTCGAAATCCTCGATGGCGCGGTCGAGCCGGCCCTTGTCGACATAGGCGCTTCCGCGATCCGTCAGCACGGCGGCCGCATCCCAGTCCGAAAGCCCGCCGGCGCGGATGACCCTGTCGTAGAAAAGGATGGCCAGATCCAGATCGCCCCGCGCCTGCGCGGCATAGGCGGCGTCGTAATCCAGGCTGGGGCTCGTGGCGGTCGTGATGCTGGGCGCCCGGCCCGCATCCGCCCAGGCGTCGAGGCCCGTCATCAGCAGCAACAGCATGGCGAGGATGCCCCGGACCATCCCTTCCCCTTCCGATTTCGAGGCCCGATTATGGCCGCCAGCCGAGGTCCGAGACAAGGCCGCCCCGCCCCGCTATCCTCCGCCCCCTCAATCGGGTCAGCAAAGGAGAAGCGTCATGGGCGGAAGGATCGAGAAGCTGCTGGCGGAGAAGAAGATCGAGCTGCCCAAGGCGGCAAGTCCCGTGGCCAATTACGTGCCCGTCGTGGTGGCCGGCGGCCTCGCCTTCGTCGCGGGGCAAGTGACGGTCTGGAACGGCGAATTCAAGTTCATCGGCAAGCTCGGCAAGGAATACGGCGTCGAGGAGGGCCAGCAGGCGGCGCGGATCTGCGGTCTCAACATCTTGGCCCAGGTCAAGGCGGCGCTGGGCGGCGATCTCGACCGCGTCAAGCGCTGCGTCAAGCTCAATGTCTTCGTCAATTCGGTGGCGGATTTCACCGATCAGCCGAAGGTTGCCAATGGCGTCTCCGACCTGATGGTCGAGGTCCTCGGCGATGCCGGCAAGCATGCCCGCGCCGCCGTGGGTGTGAACGTCCTTCCGCTCAACGTGGCGGTGGAGGTCGACGCGGTCTTCGAGGTGGCTTAGGCGTTCCTCTAAGCGAGCGCCATACCGCTAGGACGTCGGCAGGTCACAATTGCCGCTGACGGCCTTCTCGATCGCGTTCGGATCGGGGCTGGGCGGCGCGGGCGCGCCGGGCGGGCCGCTCGCCAGGCGCTGCTGCATCTGTTCCTTGAAGGTCGCCTCGCCCTCGGCATGGAGGAAATCCTTGCCCTCGATGCTGAGGAGTTGCTGGCTCTCGGCGAGGTCATAGGCCTGCTGCCACTGCATGCGGGCATCGGTCGTGAGGCCGACGCGCCAGAAGGCATCGCCCAGATGGGAATGGATCTCCGGGCTGCCGGGATCGAGCTTCGCCGCCCTGCAGAGCGGCGGCAGGGATTCGCTGTAGCGGTGCTGCTGGTAGAGCACCCAGCCAAGCGTATCCTGATAGGCGCCCTCCTTCGGCAGCTTGTTCGTCGCCTCCCGCGCATAGGCAAGAGCCTCGTCGAGTCGCCGTCCGCCCAGCGCCCATTCATAGGCGATGTTGTTGCGCGCCAGCGTGTTGCCGGCGGCGGCCGCGCTTTCATAGAGCTGCTCCGCCTTGGCTTGGTCGCGGGGCACGCCGAGGCCGAAGTCATAGAGATAGCCCAGCGAGTTCTGCGCATCGGCCTGGCCCTGGGCTGCCGCCTTCGCGTACCAGTCGGCGGCTGTCGCGTAATCCCGCGGGCCGATATCGCCGTCGTTGTAGATCGCCCCCATCATGTACTGGGCATCGGGATTGCCCTGCTCCGCCTCGGGGCGGAAGAGATTGGCGGCGGCGGCATAGTCGCCGCGGTCATAGGCGGCCCAGGCACCGTCCATGTCGGCGCGGGCCGGCAAGGCGATGAGGAGCAGGAACGCCGCGATCAGATATCGCCCGTAGGACATGCAGAACATTCACCTGCCGCTAGAGATAGTCGCAGTCTGCGCCGATGCCAGTGCCAAAACCCCAGGTTCCATGTTGTTGGCGCAAATAATAGCACGCCCGCCTCGCCGGAGCCCTTGCCGCGGCGCCGCAGAGGTACGACTCTATGCGCCGTGGTTCCCATCCTTCGCACCCGCCATGCCTGACGGCCGGGAACAGCCGCGTTTGCGGCTGGGCGAAGGCGTGGCCTCGCTCGATTCCCTTGCCTGGGACGCCTGCGCCGGGGCGGACAACCCGTTCTTGTCGCATGATTTCCTGGCGGCGTTGGAGGAGACCGGCTGCGTTGGGCGGCGCAGCGGCTGGCGCCCCTGCCCGCTTCTGTTGGAGGGCCCCGACGGCGCGCTGCTCGGCGCCGTGCCGCTCTATCTGAAAAGCCATTCCTCCGGCGAATACATCTTCGATCACGGCTGGGCCGAAGCCTATGAGCGGGCGGGCGGGAAATACTATCCCAAGCTGCTCGCCGCCGTGCCCTTCACCCCGGTGCCGGGCCCGCGCCTGCTCATCCGACCCGGGCCGGATGCCGAGATCCATCGCCGGTATCTGGCGGAAGGGCTGGTCGCCGTGACACGCCAACTCGGCGTCTCCTCCCTGCATGTGAACTTCGCCGAACCGACCGATGCGGCAGCCCTGGCGACGGCCGGGCTGATGCAGCGTGTGGGCACGCAGTACCACTGGCAGAACCGCGGCTATGACAGCTTCGAGGCGTTTCTCGGCGCGCTATCCTCGCGCAAGCGCAAGATGATCCGCAAGGAGCGCGAAGCCGCCCGGCGCGAGGGGCTTCGCCTGCACCGCCTCGTGGGCGGCGATATCAAGCCCCAGCACTGGCAGCAGTTCTACCGCTTCTACATCGACACCAGCGAGCGCAAATGGGGCCGGCCCTATCTGAACCGGCCCTTCTTCGAGGCGATCGGCCAGCGCATGGCGGACCGGATTCTGCTGGTCATGGCCGATCACGACGGAACGCCCGTGGCCGGCGCGCTCAACTTGTTCGGCAGCGAGGCGGTCTATGGACGCAACTGGGGCTCCGACGGCGCCTTCCGCTTTCTGCATCTCGAGGCCTGCTACTACCAGGCCATCGACTTCGCCATCGAGATGCGCCTCGCCCGCGTCGAGGCCGGAGCCCAGGGCGAGCACAAGATCGCCCGCGGCTACCTGCCCGTGGAGACGCGCAGCCTCCACTTCATCGCCGATCCCGGCTTCGCCGCGGCGGTCGAGGATTTCCTGAAGCGCGAGGCCCGCGCCGTGGAGCAGGAACGCGCGGCGCTGGCTGGATACGCACCCTTCAAGTGCGAGAACGATCCGGAAGCCAGGAAATCACTGAGACACAGAGACTGAGAGACGAGGAATGACAAGGAGCCTCGCCGGAGGCGAGGCCCAAAGAACTCCATCAGGGCTATCGGTGGAACTCGGCCGAAGGCTCGATCTCTCCGTTCCTCTGTGCCTTTGTGGTGAATGGCTTGCCGCTCAGGTTTCCACAAGCGCGGGAAGCTTCGGCTCCTCCGGCGGGGCCGGCGGCGTCGAATAGCTGAAGACCAGCTTGTCCTCGGCCACGTCGACCCGCACGATGCCGCCCTTCTCCAGGCGGCCGAAGAGAAGCTCCTCGGCCAGCGGCTTCTTGATGTGCTCCTGGATCACGCGGGCCAGCGGCCTGGCGCCATAGAGCGGATCATAGCCCGTGCGGGCGAGCCAGGCGCGAGCGGCATCGCTCAGCTCGATGGTGACCTGGCGGTCGGCGAGCTGGGCCTCGAGCTGCATCACGAACTTGTCGACGACCTTGGCCACGATCTCGGGCGAGAGATTGGCGAAGGTGATGGTCGCATCCAGCCGATTGCGGAACTCCGGCGAGAACATGCGTTCGATGGCCTCCGTATCCTCACCCGTCCTGCCTTCGCGGGCGAAGCCGATGGCGGGCTTGGCCATGGCCGAGGCGCCGGCATTGGTGGTCATGATCAGGATCACATTGCGGAAATCGACCGTCTTGCCATTGTGGTCGGTCAGCTTGCCGTGGTCCATCACCTGCAGCAGCACGTTGAAGAGATCGGGATGGGCCTTCTCGATCTCGTCCAGCAGCAGCACCGCATGGGGATGCTGGTCGATCGCGTCGGTGAGCAGGCCGCCCTGGTCGAACCCGACATAGCCGGGGGGCGCGCCCAAGAGCCGCGAGACGCTGTGGCGCTCCATATACTCCGACATGTCGAAGCGGATGAGCTCGATGCCGAGGCTGCGGGCGAGCTGGCGCGCGACCTCCGTCTTGCCCACACCCGTGGGGCCGGAGAAGAGATAGGCACCGATGGGCTTCTCGGGCTCGCGCAGGCCCGCGCGCGCAAGCTTGATGGCCGAGGACAGCGCATCGATCGCCTTTTCCTGGCCGAAGACCATGGTCTTCAGGTCGCGCTCGAGATTCTGCAGCGCCAGGCGATCGTCGCGGCTGACGCTCTTGGGCGGGATGCGCGCGATCTTGGCCACCACCGCCTCGACATCTTTCACGGTGATCGTCTTGCGCCGCTTGCCCTCGGGCAGCAGCATCTGGGCGGCACCCACCTCGTCGATCACGTCGATCGCCTTGTCCGGCAGCTTGCGGTCGTTGATATAGCGCTGCGCCAGCTCGACCGCGGCCCGGATCGCCTCGGCGGTGTAGCGCACATTGTGGTGTTTCTCGTAATAGGGCTTGAGGCCGCGCAGGATCTTGACCGAGTCCTCGAGGGAGGGCTCGTTGACGTCGATCTTCTGGAAGCGGCGGACGAGGGCGCGGTCCTTCTCGAAGTAGTTCCGGTACTCCTTGTAGGTGGTCGAGCCGATGCAGCGGATGACGCCGCCCGCCAGCGCCGGCTTCAACAGGTTGGAGGCGTCCATCGAGCCGCCGCTCGTCGCCCCGGCGCCGATCACCGTATGGATCTCGTCGATGAAGAGAATGGCGTTCGGCATCTTCTCGAGCTCGCTGATCACCGCCTTCAGCCGCTCTTCGAAATCGCCGCGATAGCGGGTTCCGGCCAGCAGGGCGCCCATGTCGAGGCTGTAGATGACGCAACCCTTCAGCACCTCCGGCACGTCGCCGGTGACGATGCGTCGCGCAAGGCCTTCGGCGATGGCCGTCTTGCCCACGCCGGGCTCGCCGACATAGAGCGGATTGTTCTTGGTGCGCCGGCAGAGGATCTGGATCGTGCGCTCGACCTCCGCCTCGCGGCCGATCAGCGGATCGATCTTGCCCTGGGAGGCCTTGCGGTTGAGGTCGACGCAATAGGAGTCCAGCGCCTCGCTCCCGGATTTCGCGTTCTTCTCCGCGGCCTCGCCCTCCGTGCCCTGCACGCGGCGGGTCTCGGAACGGCCATGGGCCTTGGCGATGCCATGGCTGATGTAATTGACGGCGTCGAGGCGCGACATCTCCTGCTCCTGCAGGAAGAAGACCGCGTGGCTCTCGCGCTCGGAGAAGATCGCCACCAGGATATTGGCGCCCGTCACCTCCTCGCGGCCGGAGGACTGCACATGGATCGCCGCGCGCTGGAGCACGCGCTGGAAGCCGGCGGTGGGCTTTGCCTCGCCGCCCCGGTTGGAGACCAGATTGCCGAGCTGGCTGTCGATGTAGTCGATCAGGTCGCGGCGGAGCCGCTCGACATCGACATTGCAGGCCCGCATGACCGCGATGGCGTCGGGATCCTCGGTGAGCGCCAACAGCAGATGCTCGAGAGTGGCAAAATCATGCCGGCGTTCATTGGCATAGGCCAGCGCCCGGTGCAGCGTCTTCTCGAGATTGGGCGACAGCATCGGGCTACTCCTTCTCCATCGTGCACTGTAGCGGGTGTTGGTGGCGTCGCGCGAAGTCGATGACCTGGGTCACCTTTGTCTCCGCCACCTCGTAGGTATAGACGCCGCAGACCCCCACGCCGCGACGGTGGACATGCAACATGATCTGCGTAGCTTCCTCGCGGCCCTTGCCGAAGAAGCGCTCGAGCACGTGGACGACGAACTCCATGGGCGTGTAGTCGTCATTCAGAAGAAGCACCTTGTACATCGAGGGCTTCTTGGTCTTCGGCTTGCTCTTGACGACGACACCGACCTGGCGGTCGTCGTCATTACGCCTGTCATCGCCGCCCATCATGCTGCAACATCGTCAATCCGTCGGCAAATCAGCGGATTTCCAAGCCCATAATATTGGATCGTCGGCCCGGTCGCAAAGACCCAGGGCCGCCAATGGACGAAAAAAATCCCGGCAATGCCTTTCTGCCGGGCATTCGCGAAGCTCATGACGGCTGGCATGCGTGCATGATGTTCCCTCAGCGCCAGGCTCGCGCGCCTAGAGCGGCAGCGAATCGAGGCACCAGCGGCGCCCAGGCATTGTCGGTGACGCGGCTCGCCAATTGCGCGAGACCGCCGGCCTCGCGCACCGCGATCTCCACGGCAGCGCTGACATAACGGCGCTGGACCTCGATTACATCCTGGGAATTGCGCGCATCGATGAGGGCGCGCGCGGCGCCAAGCCCGGCCGAGACAAACTGGCGCTGGATCTCGATCAGGGCCCACCCGAAGGAGGCGGCCCCATCGGCCAGAGCCGCGCTGGAACGGGCAAGGGCGTCCAGGTCCGCCGCGGCAAGCTCGGGGGAGAACGAAGCCGGCTCAGCTGCGGCCCACACAGGAGAGAGGTCGGGCTGAGGGGCTGCGACTCGGGGCGCCCTGCGGCCCGAGTCGGGACTCGAATGCCTGATCGAGGCGGCTTTGCGGCCCTTTCGCGGCTTCTTCTTGGCGACCATTTGGCCACTCCTCATTTCGGGCGGATCCGGGCGCTATTGCAATGCAATATCCCGAGATATGGGCGTTCCCTGGGGTGAATCAAGCGTCATGCTGCACCGCAATATAGAGACACATATCTGAGACATAAAAGCCACAATTAAAGTAATATAAAAGCTTGTACGTTCTAGGTGGACATGATTCCTCAGCTTTTTTAGGATGTTGTCGGTTAACGACTCGGGAACGAGGCCGATGCAGGAAGCACGACTGAAGCGGGGTCCCGGCAGGGGGATTCCCGCAGTTTGGACATGGAGTCTGACCTGCCTTGGGCTGGTTCTCGCCCTATTGTCGCCACTATCCGCAAGTTTCGCCGCCACCCCGATCAGCGAATCAATCGTCGTCGATGCCGCCAGCGGCCAGGTCCTGTCCCAGTCCAATGCGGACATGCCCACCTATCCGGCCTCGCTGACCAAGATGATGACCCTCTATCTGGTCTTCGAGGCGCTGCAGAAGGGCAAGATCACCTTCGATGAGGCGATGCCCGTCTCCGCTCTTGCGGCCAGCCAGCCGCCGACCAAGCTCGGCCTCTATCCGGGCCAGACAATCACCGTCGCCCAGGCCGTCCGCGGCATGATCATCAAATCGGCCAATGATGCCGCCATGGTCATGGGCGAGGCGCTGGGGGGCAGCGTCGAGGGCTTCGCCCAGCGGATGAACGCCAAGGCCCAGGCGCTGGGCATGAGCCGCACGCTCTTCCGCAATCCCAACGGCCTGCCCAATTTCGAGCAGCACACCACAGCGCGCGACCTCGCCCGCCTGGCGATCGCGCTCTATCGCGACTTTCCCCAGTACTATCCGCTGTTCGCCGAGACCCGCTTCACCTTCCGCGGCCGGGTCTATCTGACGCACAACCGCTTCATGCTGAGCTATCCCGGCGCCGATGGCCTCAAGACCGGATATATCAACGCCTCCGGTTATAATCTCGCCGCCTCGGCCACGCGCAGCGGCCGGCGCATCGTCGGCATCGTCCTTGGCGGCCGTTCGCCGACGCTCCGGGATGCTGAGATGTGGGCGCTCCTGGACCAGGGCTTCGGCACCGCCACACCGGTCGGCTCGAACAATGCCCTGCTCCTCGCCAGTGCTTCGGCCCTGCCCAGCCTGAAGCCCGGAGATGCCGAGGGCGATGGCGGCACCGAGGACGATTCCCTGGAGGACGGCACGACCTCGCCGACGACCAATGCCATGCAGGCCGCCCTGCCGCCGACCCCGGCCCCGACCCCCGCCCCAAAGGCGGCTACGACGGTTGTAGCCTCGGTGGCAGCGGCGCCGACCGTCGGCTATACCGCGCCCTCGACCGCGCCAGCGGCCCCCGTCATCGAGCTTCAGGTGCTGCAGCCTCCGGCGGCACCCGGGCAGCAGCCCACCGGCCTGCCGGCACCTTCGAAGCTTGCCGTCCTTCCGGCACTGAAGCCCGGCGCGGCCGATACGGCCGGTGCCGGCGAGGGGAGCGGCCTGGCCGCGAGCGGCACGCGGACCTGGGCTATCCAGGTCGGCGCCTACAACCGCTATGCCTCGGCCCGCAAGGCCGCGCTCAGGGCGCGTGCGAAGCTGCCGGCCGGGAGCCCGCAAACGCGGATCGCCGTCGATGAGAGCCGCGGAGCCAGTGGCAAGCTCTACCGCGCCCGCCTCATCGGCTTCGCCCAGGCAGAGGCGGCCCAGGCCTGCCGGGTGCTGAAGGCACGCAAGCTCTCCTGCATGGTGATTCCGACCAATATGGCGGTGGCCGAGACGTCGCAGTAACCCGGGGCAGCAACCCAACCCGGGGCAGCAACCCGGGGCAGCAGCCACCGGCGCGCCTGTTCAGAACTTCGGCGGCGCGACGCCGCTGGCGGCAAGCTCGGCCACGACCGCGGCCTTCAACCGCTCGAGCCCTTCGGTTGTCGAGGATTCGCAGCGCGCCACCAGTACGTCCTGGGTATTGGACGCGCGCAGCAGCCACCATCCATCGGGCGTGCGGACCCTGACGCCATCGATATCGGCCATGTCGGCCCGGGCCCGGCGCAGGCGCTCGGTCGCCTCCCTGACAACGACGAACTTCCGCTCCTCGCTGCAGGGAAAGCGCAGCTCCGGTGTATTCAGCACCTGGGGCAGGCTGTCGCGCATCTCGGCCAGGCTCTCTTGCGCGCGGCTCACGATCCCGAGGATCCGGACCGCGGCATAGAGCGCGTCGTCGAAGCCGAAATAGCGGTCGGCGAAGAAGATATGGCCGCTCATCTCGCCAGCCAGCGGCGCGC
>DATFRE010000092.1:0-12126 GCA_035263545.1 Dongiaceae bacterium | reverse complement strand
CCTTTCGCAGACGGCGAGAAGATCGCGCACGATGATCGGTGCCAGACCCTCGAAGGGCTCATCGAGGAGCAGGACCTTGGGGCCGCGGATCAGCGCCCGGGCAATCGCCAGCATCTGCTGCTCGCCGCCGGAGAGGTCGGTGCCCCGGCTTCCCCGGCGCTGGCGCAGGCGCGGGAACATCTCGTAGATCCGGGCGAGCGGCCAGGCCGGTTTCGCGGTCAGCCCGGCCAGGATGAGGTTTTCCTCGACCGTCAGGTTGCCGAAGATGCGCCGTTCCTCAGGCACGAGCTGGATCCCATGCCGGGCGACGGCATGGGGCCGCGCGCCCTGCAAGTCTATTCCCTCCAGCCGGATGGAGCCGGACTGCGCGGGGACGAGACCCATCAGCGTCTTCAGCGTGGTCGACTTCCCGGCGCCATTGCGGCCGAAAAGCGCCACGACCTCGCTCTTCTCGACCCGCATCGTCACGTCGAAGAGGATGTGCGAATCGCCATAGAAGCTGTTGACGCGGTCGACCTCGAGATAGCTCATGCCGCGTGGATCCCTCCGAGATAAGCATCCTGCACCGCGGCATTCGCCTTGATCTCGGCCGGCGTGCCCTCGACCAGAACGCGGCCCTCCTGGAGCACGGTGATTCTTTCCCCGAGCTGGAAGATCGCGTCCATGTCATGGTCGATGACGACCATGGTGCGGCCCTGCCGGATCGATTTCAGAAGCTGTACCGTCTCCGCCCGTTCGCGCGGGCTGAGGCCCGCGAGCGGCTCATCGAGCAGCAGCAGGCTGGGCGCGGTGGCGAGCGCAAGTCCGATCTCGAGCCGGCGCTTTTCGCCATAGGCGAGCTCCGAGACCCTGAGCTCGGCCCGATCGCCGAGCCCCACCTGCGCGAGGGTCTCGTCGACCCGCTCCGTCAGGCCCGCGACATGGTCGATCCGCTTCAGGAGATCGAGCCGGAAGGGCCCGCGTTTCTCCGCCAGGGCGGCGATCGTGATGTTCTCGCGCACGGTCAGACGGTTGAAGAGCTGGTTGACTTGATAGCTCTTGGTCAGTCCGAGTTGACAGACCCTCGTGACGTCGAAGCGGGTGATGTCGCGTCCATTGAAGACGATGCGGCCGGCTGTGGGATGCACCTCGCGCGTCAGCATCTTGAAGAAGGTCGACTTGCCTGCACCGTTCGGGCCGATGATGCCGAGAAGCTCGCCCTCCTTCACGGTGAAGTCGATTTCGTGATTGGCGACGATGCCGCCATAGTGCTTGGTGAGGCCGGTCGCCTGCAGGATCGGCTTCGATACCTCGCCAGGACCGCGGTCATAGGCGGCCGGCATCGAAACGACCACCGCGGCCTCCTCGAATTGCCCCTCGCCGTTCGTCTGCCCATTGCCCCCGTTGAGTGCGAAAGCCGCTGCCTCTGCCTCCGGCTTCGCGTCGCTGGCCCTCCGGCGCGCAAGGATCGCGTAGAGATCCTCGATTCCGCCGATGACGCCGCGGCGCAGAAAGCAGACCAGCAGGACGAAGACGACGCCCAGCACCAGTTTCCAGGTCGCGCCGAGGTGAAGCGTGGTCTGGAAGAAGTCGCTGAGATAGAGCCAGATGGCGGCCCCGAGCAGCGGGCCGAAAAGGGTCCCCGTGCCGCCGATCGCCGTCTGCATCACCAGCTGCCCGGAGGTTTCGAAGGTGAAGGCATCGGGCGGCATGAATCCCTGCATCACACCGAGCAGGCCGCCGGCGAATCCGGCGTAAGCCGCGGCGACGACGAAGGCGGTGAGTTTGTAGGCATGAATATTGTGGCCGAGGGCTGCGGCGCGCACGGGGTTGTCGCGGATCGCATTGAGGATCGCGCCGACCGGTGAGCGCACGATCCGCAGCGCGATCACGATGCCAATGAAATACCAGGCTGCCAGGAAGGCGTAGAGAGACCAGTCGGTATTGAATTGAATGGTCGTGAAGCCGAGATCGAGCACCGGGGTCGGAACGCCGGGAAGCCCGTTCTCGCCGCCCGTATAGTCGGAGAGCGGATTGAACTCGACGAAGTAGAAGACCTCCGCGATCGCCACGGTGATCATCGCGAAATAGATGCCGGTTCGGCGCAGTGCGATGAGCCCGACCAGATAGCCGACAACTGCTGCCGCGACCATCCCGATGAACAGCGATGCGGTGATATGCGGGAGGCCGACCACCGTGAGCAGATAGGCCGAGACCATGCCGCCGGTGCCGAAGAAGGCGGACTGCCCGAAGGAGAGCAGGCCGGTGAAGCCGAACAGGATGTCGAAACCGATCCCGAACAGGCCCCAGACCAGGATCCGGTTGATCGTCGTCGGAGAGAAACTGAGATGCGGCAGCACGAGCGGTACCGCGAGGAGCCCGACCGCCGTCAGCAGCTCGATCATGTATCGTCGTTGCTTCAGCATCAGGCCGTCACGTTCATTCGCGGCCGGCGGTGCCGAGCAGGCCATAGGGCCGAAGAACCAGCACCAGCGTCATGGCCGCGAAAAGCATGACGTAGGAGTATCCCGGATTGAACATCGAGGTAATGCTGATGATCTCGCCGGCGATCAGGCCGCCCAGCACGGCGCCTGGAAATGAGCCGACGCCCCCGATGACGACCACGACGAAGGTCTGGACGAGGATCGCCTCGCCGACATCGGGCGAAATCGACACCACCGGCGCGTTGATGATACCGGCGAAGCCAGCCGCCATGGCGCCGATGCCAAAGACCAGCATGAAGACTCGGTCGACATTGATGCCCAGCGCGTCGACCATGGTCGAATCCTCGATCCCGGCGCGCACGATCATGCCAATACGGGTGCGATAGAGGACGATATACAGCACGATGAGGGCGACCGCGACGATCCCGAGCAGGGCGAGGCGATAGGTGGGGTAGACCATGAAGCCGAGGGGGGTGATGCCCGCAAGCCCAGCCGGCGCCGGTATCACCTTGGAGAGCGTCCCGAAGAAGAAACGGATGGTCTCCACGAACACGATGCCGAGACCGAAGGTCACGAGGAGCTGGTCTTCGTGGGGCCGCGAATAGAAACGGCGGATGACAACCCGCTCCACCAGCACGCCGACGACCATGACGAAGAGCGAGCCGGCGATGACGGCGATGACGAAGGAGTCCGTATAGCTATAGGCCAGCCAGCCGGCGTAGCCGCCGAGCATGAACATCGCGCCATGCGCGAGGTTGAGGACGCCCAGCGTGCCGTAGATGATCGTCAGGCCTGAGGAAATCAGCGCCAGCAGGGCGCCAAGCACCAGCCCGTTGTAGCATTGCGATACGAAGTTGACCCAGTTGATCACGCTGTCGTCCGCAGTCCGTCGCGATGAGTTTCAGCTCGACATCTCCGCGGCATGCAGCTGTGAGGCCGCATGCCGCGGAGAGATTTCGAGCCTTTCAGAACCAGATGCACTGAGCAGAGAAGAGCCGGCTGTCAGGTATAGTCGCCGAGCTTGCAGCCGAAGGCGTCGGGCTTCTGCATCAAGGGCTCGCCTGGCAGGATCTCCATGACCTCCCAGTAGTCCTGGTCGTTCGCCATGTCCTTCGGCGCCTTGCCGCGGACGATGACAACCGGTCGGATGAGCTGGTGATCCTCCGGGCGGAAATGCACGTCTCCTACCGTCGAGGGGAAGGTTTCGCCCTTCTCGTACTGCTTGATCACCTCCGGCGGATAGAAGGTGCCGGCCTCCGAAACCATGCGCGCCCAGATGGCGAACTGCATATAGGCGTTGTTGGCGCCCCACTCGGGCTTGTAGCCGTACTTCTCGTTGAAGGCCTCGACGAAGGTCTTGGCCAGCGGGTACTTGTCCTCCAGCGTCCACCAGAAATCGGTGGCGGCAAAGACGCCCTCGGTGAGCTCCGCGCCGACTTCCTTCGCAAGGAAGGGGATCTGATAGGGAACCACCATCTTCATGTTCGGCGTGAGGCCGAACTGCTTGGCCTGCTGGATCGACAGCACCGCATCACGGCCCCAGTTCACATTGATGATGAACTCGGCGCCGGAATTGGCTATGTTGGTCAGGTATTGACTGAAATCCTGCGTGCCGAGCGGGGAAACCTGGTTGGTCACCATCGTCCAGCCGGCATTCCCGCTCAGGAAGTCGTTCACCGACTTGGTGACCGTGTGGCCGTAGGTGTAGTCCGGCGTCATGAACGCCGCCTTGCGGTTCTTGCCGAAGTTCTTGACCAGGACCGGGCCGATCGCATTGGCCGCCGTCTGGCCGTAGAAGCACTGGCGGAACGAGTAGCGCGCGCAATCCTTGCCGGTCGTGTCGTTCGAGCCGGAGATCGCTACCAGGTAGAGGATCTTCTCGCGCTGGGCGAATTTGTTGAGCGCCACCGCGACGGCCGAGGAGGTCGAGCCGGTCATGGCGACGATCTTGTCGTCATTGATGAAGGTCTGCTGCGCCTGGACCGCCTGGTTCGGCTTGGCGGCGCTGTCGGCGACCACGAGCTTGACCTGCTTGCCGAGGACGCCCTTGTCGACCTTGGGCGCGATCTGCTTGATCAGCGGATGGCTCGTATTGATGTGCTCGACGGCAAGCTGCATGCCCTTTAGCTCGTCCTCGCCCTGCACCGCATAGGCGCCGGTGCGCGGCACTGCCGCGCCGATCGTTACCGAGTCACCCGACGAACCGGCCGGCCATGTGCCGATCGGCGGCTGGTCATCCGCCAAGGCCAGGGGCGAAAAGCCCGGCATCATCGCAACGCCGGCCATTCCCGCCCCGACCATCAGCGTCTGGCGCCGGGTCCAATGGCGTTTCGCTAATTCAGTCATTCTTTACCTCCCATCTGAGCCGGCGGTTGATCGCCGGTTTCCGGTGCTTTCGGAGAAGGAAGACTTTCCGGGGCGAGCCATCGCGTCGGGCGCGCACAGCACCCTGCGTGGCAATCACCGGATCTGCACCTCCGCCGAATCCACGCGGCAGTAAACGGCACGAAACTGAAGACTACCTGATCCGAAACTTACCTGAAACTGAATTTCGCAAACAGCTCGGTTGTCCAACGCTACCTAAGAGCCTCATCAAGCGTACTTACGAGAGCTGCCAGGCGGTCTTGGATCTCCGCAAATGGGCCCTCCGCCCCGCCGCGCCGGACGGCGATACGGGCCTCGAGCTCGAAGGCTGCGTCGCTAACGGCCAAGTATCCGAAGGTGCCCGCGGCTCCGCCCAACCGATGCGCGACCCCCTCTATCTCGGCGAGACGGCGTTGCCGCGACTCCGCCGGGGCAGTCGAGAGACCGCGGGCAAGCGCGGTCAGGACGTCACGGTCCGCCGCCAGCCGGGACGAAAATGCCCCGTCCGGATCGAGAAGGGCGAGTTCGGCGGCGGTGATGGATCTTTCCTCAGGCATCGGGCGCGGGGCGCGGGGCGCATTCGACCAGACGATAGCCGATGCCGCGTCGCGTCTCGATCCTGACCTCGGCACCGGCCGCGCGCAGCGCCTGGCGCAGCTTGTAGATATGCGCTTCGATCGCGTTGCCGGAGACCTCGTCGTTGAAGCCGTAGAGAGCCTCCTCGATCATCCGCTTGGGAGTCATGTGATTCTTGCGGCGGACCAGAAGCTCGAGCAGTTGAAACTGCTTCAGCGCGAGCGGCAGGCTCGAGCCGTCGATGACGGCCTCCAGCGAATTGCGGTCGACGACGATGTTGGCGACGGTGAGCCGGCTCCTCTTGATCCGCGACGGCCGACGCAGCAGGGCGGCGACGCGAGCCCGCAATTCAGGCACGGCGAAGGGCTTCACCAAGTAGTCGTCGGCGCCGCTTGCCAGCCCGCTCACCCGGTCCTCGACCTTTCCGCGTCCGGTCAGCATGAGGATCGGCGCCTCGATCGAGCGCCTGCGCATCTCGCGCACGAGGTCCAGGCCGTCGCGGTCCGGCAGCCCCAGATCGACGATCATCAGCGCGTAGTCGGCGGCGCGGGCGGCGACGAGCGCATCCTCGGCGAGCCCGATGATGTCCACTGTATGACCGAGGGCGCGCAGCTCGCGCCCGACAAGACCGGCTATGTCGCGGTCGTCTTCGACCACGAGAATCCGGGCCTGCGAAGCGGTAAGGGATTGGGTGCCTTCGCCCGAAACCGCGACACCCGCCTGCTCGCCGGCTGCTCCGCTGCTCGTCATTTCGCCCGGCATCCGTCCACTGCGGGTATTCCGGGCCCTGGGCTCGCTCGAGCTCAAGGCGCTATGCCTCTGATTGTGCTGGGCTTGTGAGCCAAAAACAAGAGGCCTAGACTTTGGGTTTGGGCCGCAAATACGGCCCGGACGGGAGGAAATCCATGTCGGCCTCGGTACTCATCGCCGATGACGACCCCAATATTTCGCGCGCGCTCAGCTTTCTCATGCAGCGCGAGGGTCACCAGGTGCGCACCGTGGCCGATGGCCAGCAGGTCCTCGCCGCGATCGCCGAAATGACGCCCGATGTCGTCCTGCTCGATCTGATGATGCCGCGGGGAAACGGCTACGATGTGTGCCGCACGCTGCGCGCCAACCGGTCCTATGACGATATCCGCATCGTCATGCTGACCGCCAAGGGGGGCGAGGCCGACCGGCTCGTCGGCATGGATCTCGGCGCCGACGCCTATATCACCAAGCCCTTCGCCACCGGCGAGGTGGTGAAATGCGTGGCAGAGGTGCTCGCCCGGCGGCAGCCGTCGGCCGCGGCACCGGCCGGGCGCAAGCGGTCATAGCGGGCGCCTGAACCCATGCTGCGCAGGATGGCCAGACGGGACCGGATGTTCGGACTCTTCGTGGCCGGTCTCGTGCTTCTCAACCCACCCATCCTCGATCTCGTGGGCGGCACGCTCTTCGGCTGGCCGGCGCTCTATCTCTATTTCTTCATCATTTGGGCGCTTCTGATCGCGGGCGTCGCGCTGATCAGCGAACGTGCCGGCGGCCAGGCGGATGGCCGTGACCGGGACAATGCCGGGCAATGAATCAGCCGACCATCATCGCCATCGCCATTGCCTATCTTCTTCTACTCTTCGCCGTCGCCTGGCTGGTCGAGCACAGCTCGGGCCGCATCTCCCGCCTCACCGGATCGAGCCTCGTCTATACGCTCTCGCTGGCGGTCTATTGCAGCTCCTGGACCTTCAACGGCGGCGTCGGAAAGGCCTCGCAGACCGGTCTCGACTTCCTGCCGATCTATCTTGGGCCGACGCTCGTCTTCTGCCTCGGCCCGGTTCTGCTACGCAAGATCCTGAGGATCAGCCATGCCAACCGCATAACCTCGATCGCCGACCTGGTCGGGGCGCGCTTCGGCAAGCGGGCCAGCCTCGCGGCACTCGTCACGGTCATCGCCGTGATCGGGCTCATTCCCTATATCGCATTGCAGCTCAAATCGATCTCGAGCGGTTTCCTGGTCCTGAGCGGCGGCGGCACGCCGGCCAGGCCGATGCTCGCCGACGGCGCGCTCTGGGCGGCCGTGGTGCTCACCGTCTTCGCCATGCTGTTCGGCAGCAGGAGCATCCGACCGGGCGAGCATCATCCCGGCATGGTCGTCGCCATCGCGCTCGAATCCATCCTCAAGCTGGTCAGTCTGACGGCGATCGGGCTCTTCGTCGGATATGGGCTTTTCAACGGCTTCGGCGATCTGTTCGCCCGTGCCGCGCGCATTCCTGAAATCCGATCGATCTTCGATTCCTCCCCCTCGCGCTACGGCTATAGCTGGGTCGCCATGACCTTTCTCGCAGCACTGGCGATCTTCTGCCTGCCACGGCAATTCCAGATCATGGTGGTGGAGAATGTCGATGAGCGACATCTGAGCCGGGCCCAGTGGCTGTTCCCGCTCTACCTGCTGGCGATCAATTTGTTCGTCCTGCCGATCGCCATCGCCGGAAGAATGATGCTGCCGGCCGATACCGATCCCGACAGCCTGGTGCTGTCGCTGCCGCTCGCCACCGCGCAGCCGTTTCTGGCGCTGGTTGCCTTTCTGGGCGGCCTGTCGGCCGCAGCGGGCATGGTCGTGGTCGAGACGACGGCGCTCAGCCTGATGATCTGCAACGACGTGGTGATGCCCGCACTGCTTCATGTGAAGAGGCTGGGGCTGGCCGAGAAGCCGGACCTGACCCGACTTCTGCTGTGGATCCGCCGCGTGGCCATGATCGTCATCATGGCACTCGGCTATCTCTACATGCGTCATAACAGCGCGCAGTTCGCGCTCGTCTCGATCGGATTGATGTCGTTCGTCGCCGTCGCTCAGTTCGCCCCGGCAATCATCGGCGGTCTCTACTGGCGAGGCGCCACCAAGGCGGGCGCATTCGCCGGCATTTCGAGCGGATTTCTGGTCTGGTGCTATACGCTGCTGCTCCCCTCCTTTGCGCGATCCGGGACCTTCGGCATGGGCTTCATCGCGGATGGGCCGTTCGGCATCGCGCTGCTCAAGCCCTATGCGCTTCTCGGTCTCGCCGGGCTCGACCCGGTGACCCACAGCGCCTTCTGGTCGCTTCTCGTCAATGCCGGCGTTTTCCTGGGGGTGTCGCTCGCCGCACGGCAGAGCCCGATGGAACGCGCCCGCGCGGCGATGTTCGTCGACGCTGTCGGTTCGGGCGAGGCCGCCCAGATCTGGCGGCGCACCGCACAGCTTCCCGATCTGATGTCCCTGGCAGCGCGCTTCGTCGGCCGCGAAAAAGCCGCCGCGGCATTCGCGAGCTTCGCGCGAACGCGTGGAGTCGACCCGACGGCCGTTCAGGCGGATGCCGAGACCGTGCTGTTCTACGAAAGGCTCCTCGCCGGCGTGATCGGCGCCGCATCGGCCCGCGTCCTCGTCGGGGCGGTGGTCGAGGAAGAGCCTCTCGGCGTCGACGAGATGATGCGCATTCTGGACGAGACCTCGCGCGTGATCGAGGCGAACCGCCAGCTCGAGGAGAAATCGCGCGCGCTCGAGGCCGCGACGGCCGAGCTCCGGGAAGCGAATTCAAGGCTGCAGGTGCTCGACCGGCTGAAGGACGATTTCGTCGCGACGGTCAATCACGAGCTCAGGACGCCGCTCGCCTCGATACGAGCCTTCTCCGAGATCCTGCGCGACCATCTCGACCTGCCGCACGCCGAGCGGCTCGAGTTCCTGCGCATCGTGGTCGCCGAATCTGAGCGCCTGACGCGATTGATCAACCAGCTGCTCGACCTCTCCAAGATCGAGGCCACGGGATCGATGCCCGTCGAGAACGCGCCGGTCGATCTCGCCGCCGTGGTGAGCGAATCCGGCGCCGCCATGCGGCAAGTCTTCGCCGAGCGCCGGGTCAGGCTGCGCACCGAGATCGAGGCCGATCCCGCCTTCGTCGTCGGCGACCACGACCGGCTGGTGCAGGTCACCATCAATCTCCTGAGCAATGCGGCGAAGTTCTCCCCGCCGGCCACCGGCAAGGCCGTGCTCCGGCTAAAGCGGGTCGGCGAGGAGCTGGAGCTCTCGGTCACAGACAATGGCCACGGCATACGCGCCGCGGACCGGGAGGTCGTGTTCGAGCGCTTCCGGCAGCTCGGCGATACGATGAGGGACAGACCGCAGGGCGCGGGGCTCGGCCTCGCGATCTCGCATCGCATCGTCATGCAGCATGGCGGCCGCATCTGGGTGGAGGAAGCCGAAGGCGGCGGCGCGGTCTTCAAGATCCGGCTGCGCTCGGCGCCCGGCTTCCGGCAAGCCGGCCCGCCCGTCACCGCAAAAGCATCCTAGCGCGACGCGACCGAGGGCAGCGGGCCGGTCCCGGCAATCTGTCTCAGCCGCGGCGCTTCGGCTTTGCCCTGCGGAAAAACCGGGCTGTCGGATCGTCCATGGGAAAGAAGCTCTCGATACGGATTTCCTGGACGGTGACGTCCTGCGGCGTCCCGAGGGTCGCAATGGTCGAGAAGAGACGCAGCGAGGTCTCCGACTTCCGGAAGTGAATCGGCAGCAGCGGACGCGGCGCTTCCTCGATGGCGGCCGACTGCGCCAGCTCCGGCAATCCCTCATAAGCAAGCAGGCGGGCGAGCAGCGCGGTGGATTGGGCGGAGCCATCCGCAATTGCATCGGCCTGCACGCCGCGGATGAAGTGGAGGGCAACTTCCTCCCAGTTCACAAGGAAGGGCCTGAGGATGGCGGGGGACAAAAGCGCATCCGCCAGATTCACGGGCCCCTCCGGGACCGCTCCCAGAATGAACTCGACGAGGCGGGCCGCACCGCCATTGGCGCGCTTCAGATTCCAATGCCTGTCCACCACGAAGGCCGGGAAGGGCTCCTGCTGGGCCAGAACATAGTCGAGCGCGCTATCCACCTGAGCCAGCTCCGGCTGACCCAGTTTGCCCTCGCGCCAGACTGGCGCGAAGCCGGCCGATCCCAGGAAGGCGTTTTGCTGACGCAGCGACACGTTCAATGCTCCTGCCAGGTTCAGCACCATTTGCTGACTCGGGGCCGCCCGGCCGGATTCCAGGAAGCTCAGATGGCGCTGGGAGGTTCCCGCGACACCTGCCAACTCAAGCTGGGACAAGCCGCGGCGCTTCCGCCACCAGCGCAGATGCTCGCCAAAGTTCCTCTGCATCGCACGCCCCCTGCCCTCGGCTCAGGCGCCGGGTTCTCGCGGCTGTCCACCCCATGTAACCGCAGAATGGGGGTCACGACCAGCCGTCCGGACCATCCCCCGTCCAGGGCGATCGGGCGACAGCCTAGCGCAGGCGCCCGAACCAGGTCGGGCTCTCGTTCTCGACCGCGGCACGGTCGAGGCCCATGTCGCGGAGCGCGCGATCGTTGAGATTGGCGAGCCAATACCGGTCGCGGGAGCTCTGGCGCCAGAGCGCGACAGCTTCGCCCAAACGGGCCAGAACGCCGGCGAGCATGATGAAGAAGCGGGTGACGCGGCCGGCGGGTCCGAGCGCTCGCCGAGGAAGGCTGTCACGCAGCTGAATCGCGGGGGATCGATGCTGTGTCACTGGCGGTTTCCCGTTCTGGGGTGCATTGCCCGATCCTGGCGATCAGGCCATGGCCGTGCAATTACCCAGCTAGTAATACGGGTGCAGGACGCGGCGTCGCCTCTACCGCCTCATCTTCCGAGCGCATCGCGGACGACGAGATCGATGCGGCCCACCGCGAGGAGTGCGGCCCGCAGCCGCTCGCGCCGAATCCGGGGCAGGCGGCGGATCTCGACGGTCGAACCCGGCGGGCGGCCGGCCTCGATATCGATGAGCTGCTGCTCCAGGATGTGGCGCAGCAGCCGCTCGGCGGCATCGCGAAAGAGGGCGAGGTCGTCGGGCGGGAGCAGCCCCGCCTCGGTCGCGGCGGCCAATCTGCCGGCGGTGGAAAGTGCCGGCGCGCCGATCCGGAGCGCCAGGATGCGGGCCGCTGCCACCAGGCTGCGCAAGCCGCCGCGCTTCAGATCGACACGGCCTGCTTTGACGCGAAAACGCCCGAAGACGGGGGAGAGCGCCGGGCTGCTGGCGTCCAGCATATGGGCCAGGCGCATGAGGAAGGCCGGCGCCTTCGCGGCCGCCGTCGCGTAGGCCCGGAGATCCTCCGCCAGCCTCCGGTCTCCCTCGACAGGCCGGAAATCATAAAAGATGTCGGCGTTGAGCAGATCGCTCGGCCGACGCTCGTCGATCCAGTGATCGATCTCGTGCTTCCAGCCGGCAAGCCCGTGGCGGCAGCCGGGATTCTTGGCCATGACGCCGCCGGGGCAATAGACGAGGCCCGCGGTGTTGAGCATCTCGGCGCTGCGGGCACCGAGCTCGGCGAACCAGGGGTCGAGATCCTCGCCGCCGCCATGGACCAGCGCATTGTCCTGGTCGGCCGCGAGCAGGCTTTCGCCGCGTCCTGCCGAGCCCAGCACGAGAAAGGCCCAAGGGGCGGGCGCCGGCCCTCTGCCCTCGGCCTCCATCGCCGCCGCGGCAAGCGCTGCGGCCCGGCCCGTGAGATCGCCCAGAGCGTCGCTGATAACCTGGGAGATCTCCCCCGGCCACATGCCCTCCGCGAGCAGGCTTCGGGCGAGCTGGGGCAGGCGCCCATAGGCAGCGGCCAGATCCGAGACATTGGCGGCCGCGGCGATGTCATCGCCGAGAGCCAGCGCCGCGCCCGCCCGCTGCTTCAGAAGCGCGCGGGCGCTGAGGATGCCGAGCAACCGGCCGCTGGCAACCTCCGTCACCGCCAGATGGCGAAGGCCGTGATGCTCCATGCGCG
>DATFRE010000091.1:0-3640 GCA_035263545.1 Dongiaceae bacterium | reverse complement strand
TCGAAGCTCTCGGTGAAGGCGATGACCGGCTTGCCGCTGCGCCGGAAGCTCGCGATCTCGTCGCCCAGCTCCTGGGCATGGACGAAATCGATACCGGTCGAGCCAAGGCGAATCAACACGAGCTTGACGCGATCATCCGTGGCGGCAACGTCGAGCGCGCGCAGCGCATCCTGAAGAGTAACCGTCTTGTTCAATGCGACACGGGCGAGGGGACTCTCGGGCAGGGCATCGATCACGCCATTGCCGAGGTCGAAGACCAGCACGGCCTGATCTGGGGTCGGCTCCGCCGTCAGCCGGGCCAGGTGGTTGATCGCAAAGCCGGCCGTGACAACGAGCGCGATCGTCAGCCCGCCGAGGATCGCTAGCAGGACGATCACGATCTTGCCGAGAATTCGAAGGGCGCGCATGCGGCGCTATGATAGCGGCCGCATCGAGCGTGAGAAGGGACAGAATCTTTGCCGTCCGAGGCCGAAATCGAGATCACAGCGCTGGGGCTGGCGGGCGATGGCATCGGTCATCTCGAGGGCCGGGCTGTCTTTGTCCCCTATGCAGCGCCCGGCGATCGCCTGCTCGTCCGTCTGGAAGATGACGGCGAGGGGGGCTGGCGGGGGCGTATCCTCAGGCGTCTGCAGGAGGGCACTGAGCGGGTGCAGCCCCCCTGTCCGCATTTCGCCGATTGCGGCGGCTGCAGCCTGCAGCATCTGGCGCCCGCCGCCTATCGCCGCTGGAAGCAGGGCCTCGTCGAGGAGGCCTTGAGCCGTCGCGGCGTCGAGACGGCAATCGCGCCTCTCCTGGTTCTGCCACCTGGCGGACGGCGGCGCGCCGTCCTCGCTGCCGAAGTTGGGCCAGACGGGATCACCCTCGGCTTCAATGCCGCCGGCAGCAGCCGGGTCGTCGATCTCACCACCTGCCTGCTCTTGACGCCGAAGCTCCAGGCTTTCCTGGCACCTCTGCGCCGGGCTCTCATCCCGGTCCTTAAGCGCCGCGAGCGCGCCGATGCCATGGTGACCGAGACCGACAGCGGCATCGATCTCTGGCTCCAACAGCGCGGGTCGCCGGGCGAGGCGGGCCGCCGCTCTCTGATCGATCTCGCCGAGGCTCAGGATCTCGCCCGGATCAGCGTTGGTCACGACGCCGAACTCCTGCTCCAGCGCCGGTTACCGGGCATGCTGTTCGGCAAGACCCAGGTCGCGATCCCACCCGGCGCTTTTCTGCAGCCGAGCGCGCTCGGGCAGGCGGCACTGATCCGCGCCGTGACTGCCGTGCTGAAGGGTCAAAAGCGGATCGCCGATCTCTATGCCGGCTGCGGCACCTTCACCTTTGCGCTAGCGGAGACGGCAAAGGTCCATTCCGCTGAAGGCGATCCGCCAGCTCAGGAGGCGCTCGCCGCGGCGGCTCGTGGGCTCGGTGGGCGTGTCACCGCAGAGCGCCGCGACCTCGCGCGCTCGCCTCTCACACCGGCAGAGCTCGACCGCTTCGATGCCCTGCTTCTCGATCCGCCGCGGGCCGGCGCCAAGGCGCAGGCGGCTGCCATCGCGGCCTCAAGCCTCGATCTGGTGGCCTATGTCTCCTGTGATCCCCGGAGCTTTGCCCGCGATGCGCGCTTGCTGATCGATGGTGGCTTTCGCCTGGAGCGGGTGCTGCCTATCGACCAGTTCCCCTGGTCGGCGCATCTCGAGTTGGTGGGGGTATTTCGCCGCTAGAGGCGTGCTCGGTTCTCTACCGTGCTAACCGCACTGCCCGCGATGGCGCAGCAGGTGGTCCGCGAGCACGATGGCCATCATCGCCTCGCCAACGGGCACGGCACGGATGCCGACACAGGGGTCATGACGGCCCTTGGTCGAGATCTCCGTGTCTTCACCGCCGATGTCGACGGTCTTGCGCGGAGTCAGAATCGAGCTCGTCGGCTTGACGGCGAAGCGGGCCACGATCTCCTGGCCGGTGGAGATGCCGCCCAGGATTCCGCCGGCATTGTTGGAGGCGAAGCTGACGCCATCATTCCCTTTGCGCATTTCATCGGCATTGGTCTCGCCGGTGAGCGCGGCGGCGGCGAAGCCGGCGCCGATCTCCACCCCCTTCACCGCATTGATGCTCATCATGGCGCTGGCGAGATCGGCGTCGAGCTTGCCATAGATGGGTGCACCCAGTCCCGCCGGCAGGCCGCCGGCGACAACCTCGACGATGGCGCCGGTAGAGGAGCCTGCTTTGCGCAGCCTGTCCAGCAGCTCGCTCCAGGGCTCGACCATGGCGGCATCGGGGGAGAAGAAGGAGTTGCGCTCCACTTCCGCCCAGTCCCAGCGCACCCGCTCGACCGGCAATGCGCCGATCTGGATCAGGGCACCGCGGATTACGGCCGGCTTGCCGATCACATGCTCGATGACCTTCCGGGCGACGGCGCCGGCGGCAACCCGGCTCGCGGTCTCTCGCGCCGAGGAGCGCCCGCCGCCCCGGTAGTCCCTGAGGCCGTATTTCGCCCAGTAGGTATAGTCGGCATGGCCCGGCCGGAACTTGTCCTTGATCTCGCTGTAGTCCTTGGAGCGCTGATCTTCATTCTCGATCAGGAGGCTGATGGGCGTGCCGGTGGTCAGCCCCTCGAAGACGCCGGAAAGGATGCGCACCCGGTCGGGCTCGCGGCGCTGGGTGACGAAACGGGACTGGCCTGGCCGGCGCCGATCCAGCCAGGGCTGGATGTCCGAACCCGACAAAGCGATCCCTGGCGGCGTTCCGTCGACCACGCATCCGATGGCGGGTCCATGGCTCTCGCCCCAGGTGGTGAAGCGGAACAGATGGCCGAAGCTGTTGTGGGACAAGCCTCAGTCCTTCGGCTCGAAGTTCGCCAGCATTCCCTTCACCTCTTGCACGGCATCGGTGCGCAGCATGCCGACGAGGTGGTAGCCGCTGTCGACGTGATGGACCTCGCCGGTCACGCCGTCGGAGAGATGGCTGAGAAGATAGACACCCGCACCCCCGACCTGCTCGGTGGTGACGTTGCGCTTCAGGGGCGAGTTCAGCTCGTTCCAGCGCAGGATGTAGCGGAAATCGCCGATGCCCGAAGCGGCCAGCGTCTTGATCGGCCCGGCGGAGATGGCGTTGACGCGGATGCCCTGCACGCCCAGATCGGCGGCGAGGTAGCGCACGCTCGCCTCCAGCGCCGCCTTGGCGACGCCCATGACGTTGTAATGGGGCATGACGCGCTCGGCCCCGTAGTAAGTGAGAGTCAGCAGGCTTCCCCCCTTGGACATCAGCTTCACCGCCCGCTGGCAGACCGCGGTGAAGGAGAAGCAGGAGATGTCCATGGTCATGGCGAAGTTCTTGCGCGTCGTATCGAGGTAGCGCCCCTTCAGCTCCTCCTTGTCGGAGAAGGCAATGGCATGGACCACGAAATCGAGTCCGCCCCATTCCGTCTTCAGCCGGGCGAAGAGCGCGTCGAGACTTTCCTCGTTCTCGACATCGGCTTCCTGGACGATCTGGGCGCCAAGCTTCTCGACCATCGGCAGCACGCGCTTGCCGAATGCTGCACCCTGGTAGGTGAAGGCCATCTCGGCCCCCGCGGCGTCCAGGGCCTGGGCAATGCCCCAGGCAATCGAGCGATCGTTGGCCACGCCCATGACGAGGCCGCGTTTGCCGGCCATCATCTTCG